>JBPCLD010000210.1:0-6864 GCA_051003655.1 Candidatus Limnocylindrales bacterium
ACTGCCTCGGCGGTCATCAGGCTGACCAGTCGATGCGGACCGGCCTGGACCTCAACAACGGCCGCCACCCGATCCTTCTCGATCCGGATTACGACTCCCGCGAATCGATTACGGGCGGACTGAGCGACGATCGGACGATCGATCGCGGTGCGACGGCGTTCCGCGATTAGTCGTTGGACTTCGTCCATGGGAACGAGTCGCTGACCGCCAGATGTGAGAGCGACCTTGAGTCGGCCATCGCGCTGCCAGCGGCGCACGGTTTCAACGGATACACCCAGCATCTCGGCCGCCTGACCGATTCGGACGCCACGTGTGTCCTCGCTCATGTGAGTAATTTTCAGACCTGCCACCCGTGTTGTCTAGAGATCGCGCTCGACTTTGCCTCGATAGCCTGACTTAGGCCGATGTGCGACGGAGATAACCCCGCCAGCCAAAAATGTCGCCAGTCCGACCTCGAGGACGCCTACCACCATTCCCAACTCGGATACTGACCCGTCGCGGATGGCACCCGCAGCGCCGAGTGCGATGTCAAGAACCAGCACGGCGAAAGCTGTCGCGACGATCACCAATGGCACCAACTTCACCGCGCCGCCCGCCCCTCTCACGGTCACCAGCAGGACGGCCGCCACGATCGTGATTAGCGGCAGCAGGCTCGTTGTGGGTCCCACTGCATCCAGCTCAATGCCACCGAACTTGGCGATGTTCCATTGATACGCGGAGAAAATCCAGGCGCCAACAGCCAGCACGATGGCAAAGCCCCACACGAGATCGGACGTCCTTAAGTACGCGCGCCTACCCGGCGTCATTCTGGCTGCGATTGCCACTGTGGTGAGCGCAAAGGCTCCCCAGAGGAAGGCCGTTCCCGCCACGACCGCCGAATGGCGACTCGCTTCGCTGAACGGCAGGACGTCGCCCAACCAGCCAGCCGCGATGACTGCCGGAGGAGCCGTCAGGGCGAGCGCGGCGAACGCGAGTAAGACGACCCAGGTTCCCTTGGAACGGAGGCTGAGATCAAACCTGGTTTCAGACGTAGCGGCCCTCGTCGTAACACCACGCGAAGCCGTGTCCCTGCCCTGTCATCTGCTGAATGACTGGGTGGTGCTCGCCGAGCGCATGCGCTCGGGCATGGCCAGCCTGCGACTCACAGCAGCCGACGTGTCCGCACGTGGCGCAGGAACGCAGGTTGAAGTTGCTGCCGCAGCCTTCGCAGGTAGTTGATCTGGGCACGGCGGGTGACGCGGGTGCGTGGGCGCAGATCTGACCGGTGGTCACGGCGGGATTGAGGATCTCCATGTCCAACTAAACCTTAGCGCGAAGGGAGAGGGAGCCGGCCCCGAGGGAAGGGCCGGCTCCTCGAGAGTGGGCCGAGGCTGCTTTCGGCCCGATTGGTCGAGGCAGCCAGGGCCGTCGACCCCAAGGCAGTTGGCGACGTGCTTGACGAGATGTTCGTCCGCGGATCGTTCGAGGTGGTCTCGAAGGAGTTGCTTTTTCCAGCGCTGCGAGCCGTCGGCAACGGGTGGGCGACCGGGGACGTCAGCGTGGCCGGGGAGCACATGGCGAGCCACGCTGCCATCCGACGGCTCAAGGCGATCTTCGATAACGCGGGCGTCGACACCAGCGCCGCGGGCTCCGTGGTCTCGGCCTGCCTCCTGGCAGCCGCCATGAGATCGGAGCTCTCGCCTTTGCTGCGGCCGCGCGCCGCCGCGGGTTACCGGTGAGTTATCTCGGTGCAGACCTGCCGATCGAAGACTGGGTGGCCAGCTCAGCGTCGGCGGTTGCGGCGGTAGTCGGCTTGGTCACCGACGACGACGTCGAGTCAGGGCTTGACGTGGCGGCGGCAATTCGCCGCAGCAACCCGGGTGTGGTCGTTGCCCTTGGCGGTCGCTCTGCGCCGGCCGATTCGGGCTACCAACGGCTGCCGGACGAAATTGGCGCTGCAGTCACAGAGTTGCAGGCCGTCATCAACCAGACGGCCCAGACGGGCCGCTCTTGACAAAGGTGAAGAGTTCGCCATCGACCAGGGGCTGCGGCTCACCTGCGTAGCGCGCCACTCCGACTGATCCCGGACCATCCGGCACAGGCTCAAACGCGTTCTCTTCGAATCCCTCCTCAGCCAGCCATGATCGGATGGCGGGCGTGATATCCGGGGGCTCGCGGTGGCGGGTCCAGATGACGGTGGCACCGGGCGCACACAATTGAGGTAGCGCTCGAACGGTTCGCTGAATGTCCTCGTCGCTGATGTTGCCGAACACACCGCACGCCAGGACGAGCTCAGCTGGCGTCGCACCCGCGTACGCCCGTGCTTGGGCCGCGTCGCCGGTTACCACCTCCAGGTTCTTCAGTCCCAGCGCGGCAGATCGTCGACGGGCGTTGGCAGCAAGCCCGGGATCGAGCTCAACGAGTCTCCCGACGAGGTCTCGGCGCGTAATCGACTCCAGTGCACCGAGCAGGTCTCTGGCCTCGCCGGCGCACATGCTTAAGACGTGGACCGGTGATCTTTCCTCGTCGGTCAGGGCTGTCTTGATGAAACGCTGAACGATCTCGAGGCGCCGGCGGAGCGGGGTGTCGCGGTCGTAGTCGGCGTGCCAGGCGGCCCAGTCCGTGGCTGTGATTGACGCCTTTTCCAGGTCCATCATTCAAACGATACTTGGCGAATACGCATCAAGCGACCTATGGTGCCGAAGGCATCCAGTTCGCGAGATCCAATTGATAAGGGGAAGTCGACCACGAACTTGAAGCGTTCGGCGCTGGCGGCCGCGACGGTAGCGCTGCTGATCGGCTCGGCCATCGCCGGTCCGGCGTCCGCCTACAGCGTGATCGGCCAGACAGGAGCCGTCGGCAATTAGGGCATGACCGACTCGGCGGTGTCGCCGAGCGCGACCTGCGGATACGGCCCCGCCGAACCGCCTCACGACTGGGCGTGGCTGGATTGGATGAAACTCAGGGCGCCGCGGGTATATGCAGCCGACCGCAACGCAGGGGTACGCGAGCAGCGGCGGGTCAGCTGGCAGTTCAAGGTCCAGCTCAAGACCTGGTACACGGGTACCAGCGGTAACTCTTCGTGCGGGGTTAGGTCTACCGAGGGCTGACCAGAATCAGTCGGTCTTGCCGGTCCCGAACTGGCGGTCGCCGGCGTCGCCCAGGCCGGGCATGATGTAGCCGCGCTCGTTGAGCTGACGGTCCAGCGCCGCGCAGTAGATGTGCACGTCTGGATGGGCCTCGGTCACGGCCCGGACGCCTTCGGGCGCGGCAATCAGGTTGACCAGCTTGATCCGCACCGGCGTGACGGCACCCCACTTCTTGAGCACCTCGATTGCGGCCGTGGCAGAACCGCCCGTGGCCAGCATGGGGTCCAGGATCAGGCACAGGTCGACGGTCGCCGAGTCGGGCAGCTTGTTGTAGTACTCCACTGGCCGCAGCGTGCGCTCGTCGCGGAACAGCCCCAGATGCCAGACCTGCGCAGTGGGCATCAGCTCGAGCATCGCGTCGACCATGCCCAGGCCGGCTCGGAGGATGGGCACCAGGCCAATCCGGTCGGCCAGCTCGGCGCCTTGGATCTCCTCTAACGGGGTGCGAACCATCCGCGCCGTGACCCGCGCGTCGAGCAGCGCCTCGTAGCCAAGCAACCAGGAAATCTCGCGCACCAGCTCGCGGAACTTCTTGGGCTCGGTCGATCCATCGCGCAGCAGGGCGAGCTTGTGCAGCACGGCGGGATGGGACGACACGTGCAGCCGGGGGAATTGCTCCATCGGGGCGGATTGTAGAAGCGCCGTCTGCCAGTCCCGCCCGGCGATTCGCCATGCGCCACCGACGGACGCGATCAGGCGAAGCGCTACCATCGCCAAGCATGTCCCAGACACGAATCCGGGCGGGCGACGACGCGTCAGTAGCGCCTTCTACCACCGTTCAGCCACACCGCGCTCCGAGTCGCACAACGAGCCGGCCGGCGCTCCCCCGCGCTCGATGGCCACGCGGTGCCGCCGCGCCGGTGCTGGTGGAGGTTCGCCGCGGCCCGCTGGTCGAGAGCCGCCATCGCGGCCACGTCGTGCAGGTCGATGCGCGCGGCCGCGTTGAGCGCGGGATCGGCGATCCCGACTACGTGACCTCTCTTCGGTCCGCGGTGAAGCCGTTCGCGTTGGCCGCGCTGATCGAGTCCGGGGCCCCCGAGGCTTTCCACCTGACCGGACCGGAGCTTTCGATCATGACCGCATCGCACGATGGCGAAGACGCACACGTTCGGACGCTTCAGGCCGTGCTGCGCCGGGCCGGGCTCAGCCAGGCCCTGCTGGCGTGCGGGACCGAGATGGCGCCGATCGACAAGATCACCGCCGCGCGGCTGGCCCGCGAGGGCGAGTCGGCTGGCCCCATCCGCCAGATGTGCTCAGGCTTCCACGTGGCCAGCCTGCTTCTGGCTCGCCACGCCGGCTGGACGCTGGCCGACTACTGGCGCCCGGAGCACCCCACGCAGCGCGCCGTGCGCGACGTGGTCGGGCGCATATTCGGCGTGAAGCAGAGCGAGATGATCGCCGTGAGCGACAACTGCGGAGTGCAGACGTACGCCTTTCCGCTGACCACGATCGCGCGCGCCTTCTGCCTGCTGGCGGATCCAGCGGGCGTTGCCGACGCGGCGCGCAAGCCTCTCGTCCCGACGCTCACCAAGATCCGCGACGCGATGGTCGGCGCGCCGGAGATGGTCGGCGGCACGCACGAATCGACGGATACCAAGCTGATGCGCGCGCGGCCCGGTTTGCTGGTCTGCAAGGGCGGCGCCGAGGGCCTGCGCGGCATGGGCCTGCTGCCCACAGCCCGTGGCGCGAGCTCGGCCGCGGCCGGCGTGGCCATCAAGATCGAGGACGGCGACAGTGAGACACGCGCCAATAAGTCGGTCAGCGTCGAGGCGCTTTCTCAGCTGAAGGTGCTCGATGGCCCGGCGCTCGAGCGCCTGAACGTAGTCCACCGGCCGCCGTCACGGGACCCGCGCGGGATCGAGATCGCCGCAACCGTGCCGGTCTTCCAGCTCGCGCCCTTCTCCGAGCTGGGCTGAGCCGCAGGGCATAGAAACCAACGATGGCTCAGACCTTCGATCCCTACCGCGCACTCGGCTTGCGCCGCGACGCCACCGACGCCGACGTCAAGACTGCCCACCGAAAGCTCGCCAAGCGTTTCCACCCCGACGCCGAGAACGGCGACAAGGACCGAGTCCTGCGCGTGCAGGAGGCGTACAAGGTCCTGACCAATCCTCTCCTGCGGCGGGAGTGGGACGCTCGCCACGCGCCCGGTCCAATGCGTGCCGACCGGCCGTCGCCGGCCGCGCCCGGGGCAGGGCCTCGTCCCCGAGCACCGCGCCGTCCGCCACGGCCGCCGCAGCAGGACGCGCCGCCGCGCGCGGCAGATGGCGAAGCTGGTGGGTCACCAGGCACCAAGGCACCTGATTCGGCCGCCCGCCGCCCGCGCAGCTCGCGCGCGTACACGTGGTCCGCGGCCGAGGTTCCGTGGTGGGAAGAGGGCACCAGCGAGAGTCGCCGGCAGCCCGGACGAAAGCGGCCGGCGCGAGCTCCGGCTGCGAACCCAGGCGGCACGCAGCCCGGCACGCAACCGGGCACCCAGGCCGGTGCGCCGCCTGACGCCGAGCCTGCGCCGGGCGGCCCCAATCCCTTCGATGTCCACAACAGGTCGAGCGGCGCGGCCTGGTCGATGGCGGCGCGTGCCTACTTCCGACGCGGTGACCAGGAGCTGCCGCGGCGCGGCACGTTCCAATATGAGGGAACGCAGGTCCTCACCGGAGCTCGGGCCAGGACCCACGCTGAGGCCGAGGCGCGCCGCCACGCCGCGGAGGCCAATAGGGAGCCGAGAGGTGCAGCGGCCGTGGCGTCAGCGCCGGGCTCGTTCACGTACACCGCCTCGGGTGTCTCGCGCGATGCCCATCGCATCCACCAGGTTCGTCAGGCCTGGCGCCGCCGCACGAATGCCGCCAGCTGGCCGACTCTTCGTGAGCGCCTGCTTTACGCGCTGCTGGCGTGGATACCAGTCGCACTGGTGATTGGCTATGGCGGAGCGCTCGTAACCGGCTGCGCGCTGGTCGGGATCGACTGCCCGCCTTACCTCGAGACCAGCCAGGCCATCGCGATCGCCATCGCTCTCGGCGTGCTGGTTGCCCTGCCCAAGGTCGCCTATGTTGGCGCGCTGGCGGCGATCGGAGCGCTGTTCGTCGGCCTCGCCGTCGTTGCCCTGATGGCCGTGTCGAGCGTGGAGCTGCCACTGTCGATGGAGCTGACCGCACTGCTTGGTGGCGCGCTGGCCGCGGGATACGCGGCTACTGCGGCCGTTGTGCTCATCCGCAGGCCCGCGTCGAGACCATGGTTCACAGGAGCGCGGCCATGAGCGTTCGCGTCCGAATCGCGCCCAGCCCGACGGGGCCACTCCATATCGGCACGGCGCGAACGGCCCTTTTCAACTACCTGTTCGCGCGGCACGAGGCAGGAACTTTCATCCTGCGACTGGAGGACACCGACGTTGCGCGCTCGACGCTCGAGTACGAGAAGGACATCCTCACGGGCCTGCACTGGCTGGGCCCCCAGTGGGATGAGGGCCCAGAAGTGGCCGGCATGCCGGCCAAGGGTCCATTCGGGCCGTACCGGCAGATGCAGCGCCTGGACCACTACAAGGCAGCGGCAGACACGCTGCTGGCAGGAGACAAGGCCTATTACTGCTATTGCTCGCAAGACGAGCTGGCTGCCGACCGAGCATCCCAAGAGGCCGCCCACCAGCCACCGCATTACGTCGGCCGCTGTGCCCACCTCACTCCCGACGAGCGCCGACACAGAGAGGCGGAGGGTCGCAAGCCCGTCATTCGTTTCCGTGTAG
>JBPCLD010000211.1:0-2799 GCA_051003655.1 Candidatus Limnocylindrales bacterium
TGAAGGGCGTGCCGCTCTTCCTGTTCGTGTACTTCATGCTCACCTACGTCCCGAACTACGTGTATTACCTGCTGACCGTTGAGCTGCCGTTCATCCGATTCAGCGACGACGTCGGGTTCCTGCTCGCCAACGGCATCGCCGGCGGCAACTTCGCCCTGATCATCATGCTCGCGGTCGGGGTGCAGGCGGCGCGCGGTCGGCGCGGCTTCGGCTGGTCGATGATTCGGATCTTCATCCTGCTGAACTACCTGTTCACCGTGCTCCTCCTCATCCCGCTGCTGGCGTTCAACCTGGCCGGTGGATCGTTCTGGCCGGTTGTCATCACCCTTCCGTCGGTCGCCTTCGGCATGATCGTCGCCGGATTGGGCGCCGCGTCCTGCGTGTACCTGTACTTCGAGTACCGGCGTATCACGCGCCGCGACGCGGATGACGCGGCCCGTCGCAGCAGCGAGCTCGCGACGCGCTGAGCCACGCCCTGCTCGCTCACCTTGCCTGGACGGGGACGATCCTCTTGGGTGCCGCGGTGATCATCGGTCTCGAGCTCGCGTCACCCTGTCCGCCCGGTGGACCGATCGCATTCGGCGACTGCGAGCAGGTTCGTCCGTTCGCCATCGGCGTCGTCGGACTGGCTGCCGTGCTCTATGTCGCGGGCCTGTCGGCGGTGCGCTGGTGGACCGCGGGCCTTCGACGGCGTCGTGTCGCGGACAATCGGGCCGCACGCGACTGGTACCTGCTGGTCGGCAGCCTGGGCCTGCTCGTCGCTCCTCTCCTTGCGTTCACGTTGGCATCGGCCCTTCGCTAGGATGTGGCGCATGCAGATTTCCTCCGCCGATGACCTCCGCGCTCGCCTTGGTGGCGTCGCGACCATCACCGAGACCGGGATCGAGGTGCTCGATGAGCGGCGCCTTCGCGGCGAGCTGGTCGACGATCTCGTGTTCGAGGCGGTCTTCAACGCCGATGCCGATCTGCGCGACGCCGTGCGCTGGGTGATCTGGAGTGCCTCGCAGGCCCTGGGATGTGGCTCGGCTTCCATTCATGAGCTCTATCGGGCCAGGGGCCGCGGCGAGGTCGATCCTACGGCCTTCACCGTGCCGGCCATCAATGTGCGAGCGGTGACCTATCTGACAGCACGTCAGGCGTTCGCGGCAGCGCTCGAGCGTGACGCTGCGACGGTCATCTTCGAGATCGCCAAGAGCGAGATGTCCTACACCGAGCAGCGCCCGTCGGAGTACGCGGCGGTCGTGCTGGCTGCGGCCATCCGCGAGGGCTGGCGCACGCCAGTCTTCCTCCAGGGCGACCACTTCCAGTTCAACGCCACGAAGTGGGCCTCGGAGCCCGGTCCGGAGCTCGAGGGAATCAAGGACCTGACGCGCGAGGCAGTCGGCGCCGGGTTTCTGAACATCGATATCGACAGCTCCACGTTGGTCGACCTCTCACTGGCAACGGTCGTCGAGCAGCAGCAGGTGAACGCCGAGAACAGCGCCGAGGTGACCCGCCTCATCCGCAAGCTGGAGCCGGAGGGCGTGACGATCAGCATCGGCGGTGAGATCGGCGAGGTCGGCAAGACGAATTCGACGGAAGGCGAGCTGCGGGCCTACCTCGACGGCTACCTGGCGGCGCTCGGCGAAGGCCTCGAGCCCATCAGCAAGGTCAGCATCCAGACCGGCACCAGCCATGGGGGCGTCGTCCTGCCCGACGGCAGCGTGGCCAAGGTGAGCATCGATTTCGACACGCTCCGGAGCCTCTCGTCAGTGGCGCGCGAGGAGTACGCCATGGCCGGGTGCGTCCAGCACGGCGCATCGACCCTGCCCGATGACGCGTTCGACCACTTTCCGACGAACGGAACGGCGGAAGTTCACCTGGCCACCGGCTTCCAGAACATCCTGTACGACGGAGGCGGACTGCCCGATGCGCTGCGCGCCGAGATGATGGACTGGTGCCGCACGAATTGCGCCGATGAGCGCAAGGACGGCGAGACAGAGGAGCAGTTTCTCTACAAAACGCGCAAGAAGGCCATCGGTCCGTTCAAGCGCCAGCTCTGGACGCTTCCGCCAGACGCCGCCGATGCGATCGCCGCGAACCTGCGCGCCAAGTTCAGCCTCCTCTTCGACGAGCTGAAGATCGCCGGGACGCGCCAGCACGTCGAACGCTTCATCACCCCGGTCGCCGTCGCGCGTCCGCTGCCCGTGGCGCTGGGTGGTGCCGCTGGCGGCACGGCCGTTGCGGGAGCCTCTTTCGTAGAGGATGACGGCTAAGGGGAATAGCTTGTTCAGCGAGTACCGATGAACCTCGGGAGCACCGGCTGGTCCGCCAGCCCGATGAGGCGGCGCGCCGCCGCGGGCGGCAGCCTGGCGAGTGCCTCGAGCGCGCGGCCGAGGTCGTCCGTGCCGAGCTCGCCGAGGATCACCCAGAGTCGATCGACGGTCTTGGGCTGGAGGCGCTCGAGCGTCGCGAAGAGCCCCTCGATCGCGCGCGCGTCGCCGCGGACGAAGAGCTCGACGCCGCGGTCGAAGCGCTGGACGAAGTCGAGCAGCGATTCCAGTCGGTCGCCGAGGCGGGTCAGCTCCTGGTCCCCGCCGTTGCCGGCAGCCTCACGGGCCTGACGGGTGCAGCGCTCGATGACCGGCAGGACCGGATCAGTCTCGCGCTGCTTGCGGGCGGCCGCCACCCGGCGGAACCACTCCCAGTAGTCGCCGACCACGGTCCAGGCTGTCGCGGCCGGACCCCGCTGGCCCGAACGGCGCGGCGCCTCTGCGCGTTCGATGAGGCCCCATTCCGCGCATTGCGACAGTGCAAGGC
>JBPCLD010000212.1:0-9256 GCA_051003655.1 Candidatus Limnocylindrales bacterium
GCGCTGATCGGCGCGATCGCCTGGAACCTGCTCACCTGGTACTACGGCCTACCCAGCTCGAGCAGCCACGCATTGATCGGCGGATTGTTCGGCGCAACGCTGATCTCGGCCGGGACCGGCGCGTTCAAGGTCCAGGGAATCCTCGAGAAGGTCCTTTTCCCGATGGTCGCTTCACCCTTGGTCGGCTTTTTCGGCGCGCTGGCGCTGATCGTGCTTCTTTTCTGGCTCTTTCGCAACGCTCCGCGCCGGCCCATGACAAGCATCTTTCGACGGCTACAGGTCGTCTCGGCCGGATTCATGGCCTTCTCGCACGGGTCGAACGACGCTCAGAAGACGATGGGGATCATCACGCTGGGCTTGTTCTCCGGTGGGGTGATCTCGTCCGTGGATGTGCCGTGGTGGGTCATCGTTATCGCGGCGACTGCAATCTCATTGGGGACCGCTGTTGGGGGCTGGCGGATCATGCACACGATGGGTCATCGGGTGGTCAAGTTGGAACCTGTCCACGGTTTCGCGGCGGAGACGACTGCGGCAACGGTGATCATCACCGCGGCGCATTTTGGAATGCCGGTGTCGACGACTCACGTCATTTCCAGCGCGATCATGGGCGTCGGATCGGCACGCGGTGTGCGAGGCGTCAGATGGGGAGTTGCGCGCAGCATTCTGCTCGCGTGGGTCATCACAATTCCAGCGGCCGCCCTTGTCGCGGCACTCAGCTGGCTCGTACTGCATCTCATCGGACTCGGCTAGGGAGAGTTTCCACATGCGCATCAGCCTGATACCCAAGGACATCAAGTTCTTCGACCTCTTTGCGGCCGCGGGCGTGAATCTGGCAGAGGCCAAGGCCGATCTAGGCGACCTGATCGAAAACTTCGACCGGCTTGATCAGCGCATCGCCGGCATTCAACGACTCGAAAAGCGCGGCGACCAGATCGACCGTGATATCAACAAACGCCTCGAAGACTCGTTCGTAGCGCCGTTCGACCGGGAGGACATCCACGAGCTCACCGTCCGGCTGGACGACGTGGTCGACTATGTCCAGGCCGTCGCCGAGAGCCTCGCCATCTACGACGTCAACAAGCCCACCGCCGACTGCGTGAGGCTGGCGCAGATCCTGGCCGAGCAGGGGACAGAGCTTGCCGCGGCGCTAACCAAGCTCGAGGGGATGAAGGACCTGACCGACCATCTCAAGAAGATCCATGAGCTGGAGCACGAGGCCGACGGCGTTTCGCGCGCAGCGATCGGGCGACTCTTCCGCGACAGCCACGACCCGCTTGAGGTGATCAAGTGGCGCGAGCTGTACCTGCAGCTCGAAAACGCGATCGATGCGGCCGAAGATGCAGCCGAGGCGATCGAGAGGATGATCCACAAGCGCGTGTAACTGACCGGCGGATCAGAACGACCGCAGGCCAGGCTATCGCCGGCGCTATGCCCTCCATAACTACGCCACGCACAGAAAAGTCGTCAGGGCTCCCGAATGGGCCGACTGGCTAGTGCCGCGGCGCACCTATCGCGCAAAACGAGCCTATCTATGCATGCAGTGCGTACGACGGTCGATGGCGAAGCCTTCTCGGTGGTCGGTCGGTCGCAAATCGATTCACCTCTGCACGGCGAAGTTATGGGGAGCATACGAGGCCCGGTAGGGCCACTGCGACGTTGCGGCGAGTGTCGAACAGACGTTCTATACGAGTTGAAACCTGCTAGACTCGAAGGGCATGGAGGAGCCCCAGCGAGAGCCCGGCCAAGAGCCTGATCGCCACCTCGCCGCGGGCACTTTGACGCTCGAGGAAGCACAGGTTGAGACCTCCCTGCGACCCCGCTCGCTTGACGAGTACATCGGCCAGCAGAGCGTCAAGCAGAACCTCGAAATTCTTCTTGCCGCTGCCCGTCAGCGTGACGAGGCCGCGGACCACGTCCTGCTCTACGGGCCGCCTGGCCTGGGAAAGACCACCCTGGCCAACATCATCGCCCGCGAGCTCGGCGTGAACCTGCACGCCACAAGCGGGCCGGCGATCGAGCGGCCGGGCGATCTTGCCGCGATCCTGACCAACATCGAAGAGCGCGACGTGCTGTTCATCGACGAGATCCACCGGCTGAACCACTCGGTCGAGGAGATCCTCTATCCGGCGATGGAGGATTTCGCGATCGACGTGATGATCGGCCGCGGCCCGTCTGCCCGCAGCCTGCGCCTGGGCCTCAAGCCGTTCACCGTCGTTGGCGCCACCACGCGCGCCGGTCGCGTGGGAGGGCCGCTGAGGGATCGCTTCGGCGCCGTGTATCGGCTCGACTACTACGTCGAGGACGAGCTGGCAACGATCATCCGCCGCTCGGCGGGCATCCTCGGCGTCGACATTGATCCCGAGGCTGTGGATGTACTTGCACGCCGGGGGAGGGGAACGCCGCGTGTCGTCAATCGGCTCCTGCGGCGCGTCCGTGACTACGCCCAGGTCCGCTCGGACGGCCGCATCGGCACCGCGGAAGCGACACAGGCCATGAGCGCCATGGACATCGACGATGAGGGGCTCGACACCACCGACCGCCGCCTGCTGGCCGCCATTGTCCAGAAGTTCGCATCGGGACCGGTAGGCGGAGCCGCCGTTGCGGCGGTGATCGGCGAAGAGGTCGACACGATCGAGGACGTCTACGAGCCTTACCTGCTGCAGCTGGGCTTCCTGGACCGCACACCCCAGGGCAGAGTCGCGACCGAGCGAGCACGCGACCACCTGCGCCGGCTGGGCTACGAGGTACCGGCGCCCAGGCGTGCCGAGCGGCTGGACGCGGGCCTGTGGGATGGCATGACGGCGGAGGGCCGGACGGACGGCGCATCCGAGCAAACTGCTGAGGAATCGACCGAGTCGGAAGCCCGGGCTTGAACGCGGCACCCGCTGAGCTGGCGGTCGCAACCCGCGGCCTGGTCAAGAGTTACGGCCGCCACACAGCGCTGACCGGCCTGGACATGTCGGTGCCGAGCGGTCGGGTCTACGGCTTCCTAGGTCCCAACGGCTCGGGCAAGACCACTGCGCTACGTCTGCTCACCGGTCTCCTTCGACCCAACGCCGGCCAGATCTTCCTGTTCGGCCAGGAGTATTCGTGGCGCGACCGCAAGCGGCTGTTCCGGGTCGGGTCGCTGATCGAGACGCCCTCCTTCTACCCGTATATGTCGGGCTACGAGAATCTGACCGTGCTGGCTGCCAGCGGGCCGCTGACGCCGCTGGCGCGCGTCGATCAGGTGCTGGAGTACGTCGGCATGTCGGGTCGCTCCAAGGATCCGGTGCAGACCTACTCGCTGGGCATGAAGCAGCGTCTTGGGATCGCGGCCGCGATGTTGTCTGACCCGGATCTGCTCCTGCTCGACGAGCCGGCCAATGGCCTGGATCCGGGTGGCATGGTCGCCATGCGCGAGACGCTCCGTTGGTTCACCAAGGAGCTGGGCAAGACAGTGGTGATCTCGAGCCATCTGCTGCACGAGGTCGAGGTGCTCGCTGATGTCGTAGGCATCATCGACCGCGGCCGGCTCATTCGTGAGGGTGAGCTGGACAAGCTGCTCGAAGACGCCGGTCGGGTGCGCGTCCGCGTAGATCCGTCACAGATGGCCGAGGCGGCGGCAGTTCTCAGGGCCCTGGCACCGGATCGACCCCTCTACGGCGTCGACTCCGGCGACGCAGCCGGCTCCTTTACCGTCAATGTGCCACCTGCACGGGCGGCCGAGATCAACAGGGCGCTCGCCGAGGCCGGCATATATGCCTCGGGCCTCGAGCCGGGCAGTGATTTGGAAACGCTCTTCCTCGAGATCACCGGCACCGGCACCACCGTCAGCGATCCGCCGGTGCTGACCGCATGAGGCTGATCCGCGCGGAGCTGCTCAAGGCGCGTCGTCGCCAGGCCACCTGGGTGATGCTCGGGGTCTTTCTGATCCTGATGGGCCTCATCTATCTCGTTGCCGGCAGCGCCTTCAAGTTCATCGGGATCATCGAGTTTCCGGCCGCGTATGCGCTTGTCGGCCAGTTCGCATTCGGGCTGGGCGGGATTCTCGCGGTGGTTTATGCGGCCGCGTTCGTGGGTGCCGATTGGAACTGGGGCGTCCTGCGCAACGTGATCGCGCGGGGAGAAAGCCGAGCGCGTTACCTGCTGGCAAAGGCGGTGGCGCTGGCCATCCTGCTCGGGATCGCCCTGCTTATCGTCTTCGCGTTCGGCATCGTCATGACGTACGTGACCGGCCTGATCTGGGGCGTGCCGGTCGCGAGCCCCCTGCGCGGCAATGGCCTGGCGGACCTTGTCGAGTGGCTGGCGTTCGGTTACCCGGTGTTGATCCAGCGTGCGATGCTCGGACTGGCCGTGGCAGTTCTCCTGCGCAGCCAGCTTGCAGGCGCGGTTGTAGGCATCGTCCTCTACCTCGGCGAGAGCATCATCAGGTTGATGCTCACCGGCGCCGCGTTGATCGGCCGCGCCCAGGAGCCTTTCGAGGGCGGGTTCCAGCCGATCGGCCCGGAGTGGTTCCAGTACCTCCCCATCAGCGTCGGCGACTACGTCGTCAACGCCGCGCCGGGTGGGCAGACCAGCATCAGTGGCGGCATCGAGCAGTTCCTGCTCAGGCCAGTGCCGTTGGAGCTCGCGCTGCCGACCGTTCTCATCTACCTCGTTCTGTCCATCACCTTGGCGGTTGTTGCCCTCAACCGCCAGGAAATCACGTAACTGTCGATGGACCGGCCCATGACATTCGATGTGTTGATGCCTGCGCCGGCCGATGGATCGACGCGCGCCAGACTCGGGCACCTGCGCACTCCACACGGCGACATCCAGACCCCGGTGTTCATGCCGGTCGGTACCAATGCCACGGTCAAAGCACTCGATCCCGATGACCTCGATGAGGTGGGCGCACCGATCATCCTGTGCAACACCTATCACCTGTACCTGCGACCGGGACACGAGCGCATCGCGCGCCTGGGCGGGCTGCACAGGTTCATGAACTGGAAGCGGCCAATCCTGACTGACTCGGGCGGCTACCAGGTCGTCAGTCTGGGCGATTTCCGATCCGTAGACGACGACGGCGTCACCTTCCGCTCGCATCTGGACGGCTCCGTCCACCGATTCACGCCGGAGCTGTCCATCGCCGTTCAGGAGGCGCTTGGATCGGACGTCGCGGTCTGCCTGGACCAGCCCGTGCCTCCGCACGCGTCGAACCGGAAATCGGTCGCGGAGGCCGTCGTGCGTACCCATGCGTGGGCTGCCCGATGCCTCGAGGCCCACAAGCGTGAGGACCAGGCTCTGTTCGGGATCATCCAGGGCGGGCTGGAGCCAGACCTACGGGCGGAATCCACGCGGGTCGTCGCATCAATGCCGTTTGATGGCATCTGCATCGGCGGGCTCGCCGGCGACGAGACTCCCCAGCAGCGGCGCGCCGCCCTCGATATCTGCGTCCCGCTCCTGGCTGACGATCCGCGCCCCCGTTACCTGATGGGTCTCGGGTCAGCCGCGGACCTGCTCGATGCCGTGGATGCCGGGATCGACATGTTCGATTCGGTCCTGCCAGCGCGCATCGCGCGCAACGGCACCCTGCTCCATCCGGATGGACGGCTGAACCTTCGCAACTCCCGCTTCATGGACGATCCGGAACCGATTCAGGAAGGCTGCCGCTGTCGTGCCTGTCGATCATTCTCGCGGGCCTACCTCGCTCATCTGCTGCGCGCGGACGAGCTGCTGTTCTACCGCTTGGCAACGCTGCACAACCTGACCTTCCTGACGGACTTCATGGCGCGCATCCGCGCTGCCCTGGCCGAAGGACAATTCCCTAGACTTGTACGTGAGCTGGCCACGCCGGCCTCGTCAACATCGATGGCGGGTCTCCGAGCGTGACACACAAGCTGGCGCAAAGTCGTAGTGAACTGGCAGTGAAGCGGTGCCGGCTAGCCTGCTGGAACCGCGGAGGCGGACGAAATGGGATCAAGGGATCGCCCGGGCAAAGAGTTGAAGAAGAAGCCGAAGGCGAAGGACAACAAGCCGCGACTCGAGTCGCTGCTTCAGTCGCCGCAACCATCGGTGGAGCTGATCAAGCCCACGCGCAAACCACGCCACGAAAAAGAGCCGGAGGCAGACGAGGAGTAGTCCTCGTGGTCCCCGGTTGGAGCCAGGAGGGATACCAGGCATGACCATGACGGGGACCGGCAAGGTGGCCGGCACAGAAGCCACTAACGGAAACGGCGTGGAGAAGGTCGATCGCCCGGCAACGGAGCGAACGCGTGCGGTTGACGCCGCCATCCTGTCGATCGAGAAGCAGTTCGGCCGCGGGTCGATCATGAAGCTCGGTACTTCGGAGCGGCAGTCGGTTGACGCCATTCCGACCGGCTCCATCGCGCTTGACCTCGCCATCGGCGTAGGCGGCGTGCCGCGCGGCAGGATCACAGAGATCTTCGGGCCAGAGTCGTCGGGCAAGACGACGCTCTGCCAGCACGTTCTGGCGGAGGCACAGAAGCGCGGTGGCGTGGTCGCATTCATTGACGTTGAGCACGCGCTGGACCCTGCCTATGCCCGCGCCTGCGGCGTCAACGTCGACGAGCTGCTGGTCAGCCAGCCTGACACGGGCGAGCAGGCGCTGGAGATCACAGAGACGCTCATCCGGTCGGGTGGTGTGGACTGCGTCGTGGTCGACTCGGTGGCAGCTCTCGTGCCGCGCGCCGAGATCGAGGGCGAGATGGGTGACTCGTCCATGGGCATGCAGGCCCGGCTGATGAGCCAGGCGCTGCGCAAGCTGACCGGTGCCGTCAGCAGGTCGAACACCGCTCTGGTTTTCACGAACCAGCTGCGCGAGAAGATCGGCGTGATGTTCGGCAATCCGGAGACCACCCCGGGCGGCCGTGCAATGAAGTTCTACGCCAGTGTCAGGCTGGACATCCGACGCATCGAGACCATCAAGAGCGGCACGGACTCAATCGGTAGCCGCGTCCGGGTCAAGGTCGTCAAGAACAAGGTCGCCGCTCCCTTCCGGGTGGCGGAGTTTGACGTCATGTACGGCGAGGGCATCTCGCGTGAAGGCGGATTGCTGGACGTCGGTGTCGCCTCGGACATCGTCTCCAAGACCGGCGCGTGGTTCACCTACGGTGATCTGCGGCTCGGCCAGGGACGTGAGCAGGCCAAGGAGTTCTTGCGCGGCAACCCCGACGTCGCGCTGCGACTGGAGGGAGAGGTCCGCGCCAAGGTCGCCACGATCAGGGTCCCCGTCGAAGGCATCTCAGAAGCCGAGTAGCGTGCGGGCTATGCGGCCGACTGCGGCGTTGGCGCCTCCGGTGCCTCGCTCACGCACAGTGAGTGCGCTCGCTTCAGCTCCTCGCCGCCGCCTTGCATTCGCCTCGCCTATCCCACCCGCCCGCTAGCGTGTTAGGTGTTTGAGCCTGCCAACCTGCTCAAGGTCGTCCATTCGCTGATCGGAGTGGGGAAGTGACAGATCGGCTGCGAATGGCCTTCCGCGATCCGGTCGTCTTCGCCGCTCACGTCTGTGAGCTCGGCGCCATGATCGTCGTCCTGGTGCTGATGATCGCCAAGCCGTTCTGATGCCCGGCTTCCGGCGGTCGCTGTCCACAGCCGAATCACGGGCAGCTCTCAGGGAAAGCCGCGCCGCCCTCATCGATCCTGCGCCCGTGATGGATGCTGCTGCGGTGTTCCTGGGAGTGCGGCCGCGATCAGTGGCCGAAACCAGACAGCGCCTGCTCCACCTGGGATACCCAGAAGGGCTGGTAGGTGGCGTCCTCGAGCGGCTCATCGAGATGAACTACCTAGGCGACGTGGCGTTCGCGCGAGCCTGGGTAGAGAGTCGCGACCGTGCGCGTCCGCGTGGCGAGAACGCCCTGCGTCGTGAGTTGGCGATGAAAGGCGTGCCGCGCGAGGTAGTCGACCGGGTCCTGGCTGCTCGACTCACAGAGGCCGGTGCTGGCGCCACAGACCCCAACCGCGCGGCCGCAGACGCATTGCTCGCGCGTCGCCGCGCGTCATTCGAGCGAGAACCCGACCTGGCGCGACGTCGCCAGAAGGCGTACGCGCTGCTGGCGCGGAACGGCTTCGACCCAGAAACATGCCGCGAAGCCACGACGTCTTTCGCAACCGAATGATTGCGAACCCGAAGATGACCCTGTGCCGAGCTGCGCTGGATGACAACTGACGCCAGCCCCGCTTCCACTTCCGTCTGGCGGTGGCTTGCGGCCGCTTACCTGTTGGTCCTCGGTGCCCTGGTGGTCCTGCCGTTTGGTGGCGTGATGGATCTCGGCGACCGACTGAATCTCGAGCCGTTCGCGACGATCGACCGCGCGCTTGAGCTCGGCCCACGATCCGTGTCATTCCGGCTGATGATCGGCAACATCGCAGCGTTCGTGCCATTTGGGATCCTGCTTCCGTTGGTAGTCCGCGCGCGGTGGTCGGCCGCGCTGGTCGTGATCGGCGCCCTCTGGTTGTCCGCTTTGATGGAGCTGGGGCAGCTGGCAATCTCCTACTGGAGCGGCTTCGCCTATCGCTCGACTGACGTCGATGACGTGATCCTCAACGTTCTTGGCGCTGCGCTTGGCTACGTCGTCTTCCAGATCCTGCGGGCCTTGTCCGCCAGCGAGCCAGGCCGATAATCCATGGGTGCCCACTGCATGACGAGCATGGCCGCCGGTGCCCCAGCACCGAGCACACAAGGGCCGGAGGTTTTGCCTCCGGCCCCTTCTCAACGGTGCCACGCTCTCAGCAGTGCTCACAACCAGCATGTGTCTATCGCGCGATCGCAGACGCCTGGTTGGAGTCAGGACCGACTCCGATGGAGTTCACGGCCCGAACCACGTAGATGTAGGTCCGGCCTCTCTTCGTCCCAGTGTCTCGATACGAGGTCGAGGCTGGACCCACCGTCGCGATCTGTGAGAAGGCGCCGTTGGTCAGCCGCAGAACCCTGTACTGGGTCAGCGGCGAGCCGCCGTCAGGTGGCGCCGTCCAGGTCAGCTTCACGCCCTTTCCGGTGTTCGGCGAGGCGGCCGTGAGTGATGGTGGACCCGGAACAGTCTGCGGAGGCGGCGGAGTGCCCGAGATACGGGTTGCAACCGCGTCACGCAATTGTGGAAAGGTGCTATAGAAGACACCGCCTGGACACTCGGTCGCCGCCCAGTCGCGATGTCCCGAGATGTTCGCCGTCGACTTCTGCGCCCCGCTGACGGGATTCGTATAAGTGCCGCTTCCCAGTGGGTCGATTGCATGACGGTCGGCCTTCCAGGCGAGCAGCCGTTCCAGTGCGGCTCGC
>JBPCLD010000213.1:0-4419 GCA_051003655.1 Candidatus Limnocylindrales bacterium
GGCCAGCGCGTCGTCCGTCTCGAAGTCGCCGGCGACGGTCAGGACCGCGTTGTTCGGTGCATACCAGGTTGCGAAAAACTCCTGGACGTCTTCCAGGGAGGCGGCCGACAGGTCCTCCATGGAACCGATGGTTGAATGGTGATACGGATGTCCGACGGGATAGACGAGCGCCTGCATCTTCTCGTCCCAGGAGCCGTATGGCTGGTTATCGACGCTCCAGCGCCGCTCGTTCTTCACCACGTCACGCTGGTTGTCGAGCTTCTCCTGGGTCATGGCTGGCAGAAGGCTCGCCATCCGATCCGCCTCCAGCCAGAGCGCAAGCTCAAGCTCATGGCCTGGGAGCGTCTCGAAATAGTTCGTGCGGTCGAGCCATGTGGATGCGTTGAGGGTGCCGCCGGCGGCCTGCACCAGGCTGAAGTGTTGACCCTTCTCCACGTTCGCAGAGCCCTGGAACATCATGTGCTCGAACAGGTGAGCGAAGCCGGTCTTGCCGAGCTTCTCGTGCTTGCTCCCGACGTCATACCAGAGATTGACAGCAACGAGCGGAGCGCGCGGATCGCGTGAGAGGACGACGCGCAGTCCGTTGCCGAGCGTGCTTCGCTCGATCGCGATTTGGGGTATGACCATTCCTCCCATCGGCTTGGCTGTCAGCGGGCGGCGACCCGCCGGCGCATGCTAGCAGGCTCGTTCTCACCCAGCGTTGCGCCGTTGGTGCGGCCTAGCGTATGGCCCGCCACAGGAACGCGGCCATCTGCTCACGGCTGACGATGTTGTCCGGGCAGAAGCGCGTTCCACCACAGCCAGCGGTGATGCCCGAGAAGGCCAGGCGATTGATGTCGCCCTCGAACATGTTCGTCTCGTCATCGGTGAAATAGTCGCGGGGGGTGTACCGCAGCTCAAAGGCCCGGACCATGAACGCCGCCATCTGGCCTCGTGCGACCGTGCCGAGCGGGCAGAACTTCCCGGCGCCACAACCGGCCGTCACGCCGGCCTCCGCGACCCGGTTGATACTGTCCTCGTGCGGGCTGCCTTCATCATCGGTGAAATAGTCACGGGTGGTTGGTGGCAGCGCCAGGGCGTTGGCCAGGAACCCGGCCATGACCTCGCGGGTGGTGGGGGATGATGGGCAGTAGTAGATCGCGCTGCATCCGAATGTCACGTCCCTGAGGAAGGTGGCTTCGATATCGCCGCGGAACGGCGAGCTGGCAATGTCCCAGAAGAGGTGGTTGTCGACGACCGAGCCCTGCTGACGAAGGAGCTCCCGGAGTCGGGTCACGTCGACCTTTTGGACCGGGAGGGGATCTCCGGTCGAAGTTTGGCTCCACGCTGCCAGGAACGCGGCAGTGCCGGCTGCCTCGCCCATCAGCATGTACTGCGGCTCCAGCCGGAGCGCGGCAAATGCGACATGCGTCGCCGACGCCGTCACGCTGACCAGGAGGTTGGTCACCTTGTCTGCCTGCGGCGTCAGGCTGCGGTAGGGAATGGACCATCGCGTTGCGTTGGCTCGCCCATTCCAGAATCCGCCCTCGACCCGTAGACGGCCCGAGCCATCGATCCAGCGTGAGATGTGATGCGAGTCGAACGCGTACGAGGCGACGGCGATCGTGTCGGATTTCGTGCGACTGACCTGTACATCGCGCTCGGTCAGGACGTAGGTGCCGATCATCCGTCGGCCTTCCCGCAGGTAGAGCATTCGCGGCCAATTTTCGTTATCCGCGAACTCGTCCCTGCACAGCCCGTAGGCCGCCATCTGGTTCCGGATCTCCACCGGGACGCGGTCGTCCTGCGCGAGGAAGTGGAGAAAGCCCGCGGTGTACTCGCGCAGCTGCGCGGCCAGCGCGCTCCGCGTCTCGAGACTTCCGTCGGGGTATCCGGTGTTGAGGCCCATGATCCCGATCGACACCGGGCCGTTGTTGTTGACGTCGAACTTGTTGTTCGGCAGCGCGACGGGCCAGAGGAACCAGGTCAGGGTTGGCGCGTACCCGACCGCGACTCGAGACGCGATGTATGCCGCCGGAAGGTCGTATGTCGCAGGGTCGTAGTTCGCAGGCTTTGTGAATGGGACCTGGTTCTCTGGATTCGTCGAGAAGCAGAGTCGATAGTTCGAGTTCTGGATGCGATCGTCGCCCGAACCGAGCCCCCCCGGTGCGGCGAGCGGCACGCCGGGGTCGATGCCAGGGGGTACGCTGAACACGGTTACGGCGGACCTGACCCCGGCGAAAGCCTCGCCGTACTCCGCGGTCGACTCGCGGCCCAATCGGTAGGAGGCCCCCGCCCGCGCCATCAGATCCCCTTCGTAGCTGGCATCAACGAATACCCTGGCCGAGAAGCGCCGCCCGGACTGCATCTGGATGTCGACAATGCGCGTCCCGTTCTTCGTGACCGCGGCATTGCCCTCAGCGAGTTGCTCGAGCGTGAACACCCGGACACCGGCATCGGCCAGCATCTGGTCGAAGACGCGCTCGGCGGTCGAAGGCTGGAACCGATACCGCCCGTAGAGCGAGCCCTCCGCGGCCTGCGTACGATCGAAGAATTCCTTGGTCCGCCCGCCGAGCATGGCGGTGTGCCCGTAGTCGGTAGCGGTGAGACCATTGCTCATCATCCCGCCCGCGTGGCCCGTTGGCTCGATCAGGACGACGTCGACGCCCGGACGCGACGCGCTGACGGCAGCCATCACGCCGCTGGGTGTTGCTCCGTACACGACGATGTCGGCGGAAATGTCTCCGGCCGGCTCGAGGCCTGCCGGCTCCTGGTAAGCCGGCGGGGGACCTGGCACGGCCGTGGTCCCTCCGACCGGTTGTGGGAGCGCGGTCGCTGCGCCGACCCTGACCGTCCGCGTGGTCGAACCGCTGGTGCGTGAGCCATCGCGCTCGATCTCAGCCCAGACGGTCACGGTGTAGTTCCCTGCCGCGAGATCACCCTGTGAGCCGGACCACGTCAGCTCATTCGGTGCATCGGTCGATTCGAATAGGATCCCGTCGAACGAGGGACCGGCCAGGGACACGCGGAAGGCGGTAATCGGCGCCGTGGATTCATAGGCGAGGTCAATGCTGACCGTGCTGTCCACGGCGGCCACCGTGGTGGTGCCCGTGATGGGAAGATCGTTCGCTGCGATCGACGGCGTTGCCGGCATCCAGAGGACGAGGGCCAATCCGACGAAGAGCCCGATGAAACGACGCGTGACAACTTCCATGAGTCTCGCGTTGCGCCCTGGCGCCCCGCGACTCCCTCCTCCACATGGTGAACGACCAATCGCCAAGACCGTACCACGGCGCGCAGGCCGCATGGAGGGTACTCACGGATCCGCGCGGACCCGTGTAGGGTCGTCAGAGGATGAGCGGATGGTGAGCGCCCAGGGATTCGAACCCTGAACCTAGTGATTAAGAGTCACTTGCTCTGCCGTTGAGCTAGGCGCCCCGTCGGAATGATGGCGCAGCGCACCGGGCGGGTCAACCGGTCAGGGGTCAATCGTCCAGGGTCAGCCGCCAGGCAGGCCCCGGTCCTCCGTTCGGTTCCGGGGCGAGCCGGAGGTAGTTCTCATCGGCAAAGCTGCGGATGGCGTCCATGTCGAACGTGGCGAGGGGCAGGACGCGGCGCCAGGTGGTCACCGCGACGGCGCTGCCGAGCTCGTCTATGCCGCCCCACGGGCTGACGATGAACTTGAACCGCCCGCTGATGCCCGACGCGACTTGGCCTTCGACGTATGAGGTCAGCTCGCCGATCTGCGCGTCGTCGAGAATCTCGGGGTCGTACCAGATGACGAGGCCACCGTGCTCCAGGTTATGAATCACCTGGGACTCGTTCTGAGGGGTGGAATACGCACCCCACGCGGCCGGGGTGCCCCAATGGGGTCCGGAGGCGGCGGGCAGCGACGAGTACGGATCGGCGCCGCACTCGGCCGGGGGGGTCGCCGAGCGGCAGGTCAAGCCATCGGTGATATGAACCTGGCCGTCGTTGGGCTGAGTCGCGCCCTCGAACGGGTCTGGCGTGCCACCCATGACGAGCACGAGCAGGATGATCACCACACCCACCACGAGGACGCCGCCGATCGCGAGGAGTCGCCAATCGGGCAGATTGATGCCGCCGCCGCCGTCACCCGCGTTGAGCCGGCGGTTGAGAGCTTCACTGCTGGCGCGCTCGCGGCGCTGAATTCCGGATGTTCGTCGCTTGGCCATATGGCCGCGAAGGATAGCGGACGAGTAGATGGCGTGCGGTGGCACCCGATCTGCACTCGATCGGCTGGTTGGTAGAATCGTTCACCTGCACGCCTCTTTCCAGCGTGCATCGTTATCCCGTCCCACCCGGAGGTGCCATGACCACAGGCGACCCGCATCGCCGTCGCGATAATGCCTTCACGCTCGTGAAGCGCCTCGTTTCCGGCGGTGTGACTCTTGCCAAGCTCGAGGTCCAGCGCGGGCG
>JBPCLD010000214.1:0-4823 GCA_051003655.1 Candidatus Limnocylindrales bacterium
GTCCGGGTGTGGGCTGCGCTCGCCCGATAGGTAGGGAAGGAAGAAAAGGCCGTTGCTCCCGGCGGCCGCCTGGGCGGCGGGAGCAACCAGTGTCTCGTACTCGGTACTGGGCGCCACCGCGTCGCGAAACCAGCGCAGGCTACCCGCGGCCGAGAGCATCACCGACATCATGTGCCATCTCCCGGGCACAGCATGGCAGAACGCGTGGACCCGGCCGTGAGCTTCGAAGAGCGGCGCCATGGTGCTGGCGAAAACGACGCCTGACGTGCCCAGCGAGAGCGCCATCGTGCCCGGCGCGACAGCCCCCACACCGACGGCGTTGGCCGACTGATCGCCGCCGCCGGCGACGACCGGCGTGCCGGCTGTCAAACCAGTGGCGCGCGCGGCTTCCTCGGTGACCTTGCCGGCTATCTGTGGGCCTTCCCAGGTCGGCGCCATCCAGGCCCGATCGATATCGAGCAGCGCCAGGATCTCGTCGGACCAGTCGCGCCGGGCGAGGTCGAACAGCAGGGTGCCGGAGCCATCTGCCTTGTCCATGGCGTGCTCGCCGGTCAGCCTCAGGCGAAGGTAGTCCTTGGGCAGCAGGACGTGCCGGATCTGTCTCCAAGTCTCGGGCTCATGGTCGCGCACCCAGACGAGCTTCGGCGCGGTGAGGCCAGGGACGGCGTCATTGCCGGTGATCGAGATCAACCGCTCGAGGCCCACCGTGGCGCGTATCAGGTCGCACTCGGCTGCCGTGCGCTGGTCGTTCCAGAGGATGGCCGGCCGCAGAACCACGTCGGCTGCATCGAGGACCACCAGCCCGTGCATCTGACCGGTCAGCCCCACCGCGGCGACGTCACCTCCCGTGATCCCTGCCGATCTGAGCGCCGATCCAATGGCGACGACCGCCCCCTCCCACCACGAATGCGGATCCTGCTCGCTCCACAGCGGACGCGGGACCTCGAACCCGTATTCCGCCACTCCCGCGGCCGTGACCTTGCCCGCGGCGTCGATCAAAACGGCCTTGGTCGCCGTGGTCGAGACGTCGATGCCGAGGACGTGCGCCATCCGAGCGTCAGCGATCGGCCGACCAGATGTGCCGATTGACCACGTTCTCGAGCATCTCCTGCCGTCCGGATGCCGGCTTCGGATCTATGTCACCCGCCTCGATGCGCGCCGAGAGGTCAGCGAGCGACAGCTGACCGCCGTTGATCTGGCTGCCGAGCTCAGCGTCCCAGCCCGCGTAGCGAGCCGTCCTCATCTCGTCGAGCGTGCCCTTCTCGATCATGTCGGCGGCAACCAGGAGGGCCATTGCGAGCGTGTCGATGGCGCCGACATGAGCGTGGAACAGATCGTCGCGGTCGAGGCTCTGGCGCCGCAGCTTGGTATCGAAGTTGAAGCCGCCAGTGGTGAAACCTCCGCCGCGCACGATCTCGTACAGCGTCAGGGAGAGCTCCTCGACCGAGTTCGGGAACTGATCCGTGTCCCAGCCATTCTGGTAGTCGCCGCGGTTGATGTCGACGCTGCCGAACATGCCGGTGGCGAAGGCGGTTGCGATCTCGTGATGAAAGCTGTGACCGGCCAGGGTGGCGTGATTGGCCTCGATGTTCGTCTTGTACTCACCTGCCAGCCCATGCCGCTGCAGGAAGCCGGCAACCGTCGCGGTGTCGTAGTCGTACTGATGCTTGGTGGGCTCCTGCGGCTTCGGCTCGAGTAGCAGCGTGCCCTCGAACCCGATCTTGTGCTTGTGCTCCGCAACCAATGTCAGGAACCGCGCCAGCTGCGCCTCCTCGCGGGCGAGGTCGGTGTTGAGCAGCGTCTCGTAGCCCTCGCGACCGCCCCACAGGACGTAGTTGGTCCCGCCGAGTCGCTTGGTGACCTCGAGCATGTGCTTCACCTGCGCCGCGGCGTAGGCGAACACTTCGGGATCTGGGTTGGTGGCTGCGCCTGCGGCGTAGCGCGGGTGGCTGAACAGGTTGGCCGTGCCCCACAGCAGCCGTGCGCCGGTCCGGTCCATGTGGCGCTCGATGTCATCGACGATCGCGTCCAGGTTTGCGCGCGACTCGGCGAAGGTAGTCCCGTCCGGCGCGACGTCGGCATCGTGGAACGTGAAGAACGGGGTGCCGAGCTTGTCAATGAACTCGAAGGCGGCGTCGAGCTTGGCCCGGGCGCCCGCCATGCGGTCTGGATCGCTCAACCAGGGCCTGTCGAAGGTCCCCGCTCCGAACACGTCTGATCCCGGCCAATTGAACGAGTGCCACATGCACACCGCGATGCGCAGATGGTCCTCCATTTTCTTGCCGAGGACCATCCGGTCCGGCTGGTAGACTTTGAAGCTGAGCGGCTCGGTTGAATCCAGCCCGCCGAACGCGATGGGCGATGGGACGCGGTCGAAGAACGGGCCGGTCACGGCGAAACCTCCTCAGTCGTGTTGGTCAGCTGTTCCCGCGAGTCGCCGTTGGGCGGACGGCGCCCTTTCGCCGGTTACTTGTGCAGCTCCTCCAGTTCCTGGCGCGTGAGCTGATCGGGCTTCTTGCCCATGATGATCATGCCGAGGACCTCGTCGGTGGTGACCTCGTCCTTTTTGACGGTCCCGACCAGCCTGCCGTGGAGCATCACGCTGATCCGATCGGCCAAATCAAACACGTCGTGGATGTCGTGGCTGATCAGAAAGATGCCGATGCCTTCGGATTTCAACTGTGCGATCAGGTCGCGCACCTGAGCTGTCTCTGCCGGACCCAGAGCAGCGGTCGGCTCGTCCATGATGAGGATCTTGGCGTCGAAATAGATCGCGCGGCCGATGGCCACGGCCTGACGCTGGCCTCCTGAGAGCGACACCACCGGCGTCTTGAAGTTCTTGAAGCGTGAATTCAGTCGGCCGATCACTTTGCGCGTCTCCGACTCCATCGTTGCGTCGTCAAGTGATCCGGTCCTGGTCAGCTTTTCGCGGCCGAGAAACACGTTCGCCGGCGCGTCAAGGTTTTCCGCCAAAGCGAGCGTTTGGTAGATGCACTCGATGCCATAAGCCTTGGCGTCGCGTGGGTTGCGGATAGTGGCCGGGACGCCGTTGATTAGGATCGCTCCGGAATCAGCTGGATGAGCACCGGAGAGCGTTCGGATGAGCGTCGACTTGCCGGCGCCGTTTCCGCCGACCAGTCCGAGCACCTCGCCAGGCTGGAGATCGACCGAGACGCCGTCGACGGCATGAACTCCGCCAAACGAGACACGGATGTCGCGCATCTCTACGAGAGGCGCTTCGGTGGTCTCGCCAGCGATCGAGGGCGATGCCTTATCGGACCCCGAGATGGCCGACGGAAGTTCGGGTGTCAAGCTGTCGGACGGCTGGATAGTCATGTCGTTTCCCCTGGTTGGGCCCTATTTGGACCGTCGGCGAAGGAACGAATCGAGGCCCACCGCGGAGACGAGCACGAGGCCCACCACCACGTCCTGGGCGGGCGAGTCGACGTTCAAGAGGAACATGCCCGACCGAAGTGACTGCATGATCACGGCACCCAGGATGGCACCCGGGATGGTGCCAACGCCGCCCGAAAACGAGGTGCCGCCGATCACCGCCGCTGATATGACGTCGAGCTCGTTGGTGACACCAAGGCCGGTTACGGCCGAATTGAGTCGGGCCGTCTGGACGGCGCCGCTGAGCGCGGTCAGAACGCCCATCAGGCCAAACGTATACATGATCGTCCGGCGGACGTTGATGCCGCTCAGTATCGCTGCCTCGGGGTTGCCGCCAATGGCGAACACGTTGCGTCCAAAGCGTCGACGTGTGGCGAGGTAGGTCATGGCCAGACCGACCACGATCAGGATGATGACCGGATAGGCGATGCCGGTTGGGA
Source organism: Candidatus Limnocylindrales bacterium (assembly GCA_051003655.1). GTDB lineage: Bacteria > Chloroflexota > Limnocylindria > Limnocylindrales > CSP1-4 > JALYGJ01. The sequence goes on from JBPCLD010000214.1 coordinate 3,834, forward strand.
TGAGGGCGCCGGCATCTGGCCATGGGATGCCCTGGCGCTCATACAGGTTCCGTGCCAATTGCTCCGGCCAGGGATAGCTGTTGACGACCCATACGGCGGCAAGCACCGCGACAACACCGGTCGCGGCGATGCCGATCTCGGCCGCCATAGGCCGTAACGCGAAGCCGAAGCGGCGCCGTCGACGCCGGTTGGCGATCAGCGTATAGATGATGCCCAGGATTGCGATGATGCCGATTACCCAGCTGCCGATCTCGCCTATGGAGCCCATTGGACCGCCACCCAAGAGGCGGAATGTCCCGTCCAGGGGAGCGATCGTCTGGCCTTGGGCATAGCGGAAGATCAGGCCCCGCCAGGCGAGCAGGCCGCCCAGGGTCACGCTGAACGAAGGCACGCCGGCGTAGGCAACAATGAAACCCTGGAATAGCCCTATGGCTGCTCCCGCCCCGAGCCCGACGATGAGAGTCAGGATCCACGTAAGGGGATGGTTGAATCCGAGCCCGAGCGAGACCGGAAGCCACATGACCTGGAACATCGCCATCGTGTAGCCAAGGAACCCGAGCATGGAGCCAACGGACAGGTCGATGTTGCGCGAGACGATGATAAGCACCATGCCGGTTGCCATGATGCCGATCGAGGAGCTCTGGACCGAAAGGTTCCATAGGTTCCGCGGAGTGATGAAGTCCCCGCCTGACATGAGGTGGAACGCGATCCAGATCGCGCCGAGGGCCATGAGCAGTCCCAGGAGTCGCGTGTCGAGCTCCGCCGCGCGCAGGATCGATCGTGGCGTTCGGGGAGCCGGATCTACGATGCCGCCCTGCTGGAGGGTCGCCTCAGTCATCGATGGTCCTCGTTGGGCGCACAGGGCTGAAGAATAAGCAAAGCGCCCTGCGCCGTGGACGAGCCACGGACGCAGGGCGCGAAGCTATACGCGCGGATCAGTTAGCCGGAAACTACGGGCAGAACTCGTTTGTGTCGACCGGCACGCCCTTG
>JBPCLD010000215.1:0-5693 GCA_051003655.1 Candidatus Limnocylindrales bacterium
TGGCCGCCATTCATCGGGTCCTGCGCGCAATGACCATGAGCGGCCCCGTGGTCCTTGTCTGTGAGGACATCCACTGGGCCGATCCCGTGTCTGTCGAGGTCATCGTGCAGTTGCTCCCGCTCGCCACGCCACAGCCGATCCTGCTCGTCCTGGCCGGTCGCGCCGAGACAGACGCGCCAGGCTGGCGACTTGTCTCCCACTCACAGGCAACCCTCGGTGATGCAATCACCGAAATTCGGCTGCAGCCTCTGTCGGAGTCCGACAGCCGCATCCTCGTCGCGAACCTGCTCGAGATCGAATCGCTGCCCGAAGGTGTGCGAAACCAGATTCTGGCCCGCGCCGAGGGCAATCCGTTCTTCGTGGAGGAGGTCATCCGCATGCTCATCGAGCGAGGGGCGATCGTGCGCAGTGGAGACCGTTGGCTGGCCAACGACACGATCATCGGCATAGAGATCCCGGAGACACTGCACAGCCTGCTCCTGGCGCGCATCGACCAGCTGTCGGACGACGCCAAGCGCAGTCTGCGCGTCGCTTCGGTGATCGGACGCCAGTTTCCGGTCCGCGTCCTCGAACGCGTGCTGGAAACCACGACGTAGTATCCGACCATGACCGATCTTCAGCTCGACACGCTGGAAGCCAAGGGTCTCATCAGGCTGGCCACATTCCAGCCCGAGCTGGAGTACCTGTTCCGTCACGCACTCGTGCAGGACACCGCCTACGGGTCACTTCTGAAGCAGGAACGTCGGGCAATTCACCTGCTCGTTGGCGACGCGCTGGAGGAGCTGTATCCCGATCGTCGTGGCGACCTCTCCGCGGTCCTGGCGATGCATTTCGAGCAGGCCGGCGAGACCGATCGAGCTATTCGCTACCTCACGGAAGCAGCTCGCTTCGCCTATGAGCGGTTTGCCATAGTCGAAGCATTCGACCTTTTCAGCCGAGCGGCTGCCCTCCTTCCACCTGCGCAGGCAACCGACGACGGAGCAACGCGGCGTCACCGGGTGGAGATCGAGCTCGGCCGAGTGAAGGCAGGTTTCTCGTTCCTGAGCGAGGGAAAGGCACTCGAGATACTCGACCCGATCCTGGCCGACGCAGAGAGCCTCGACGACCTGCGCCTGGCCGCAGACGTACATATCACGAGCGCCGTCCTTCGACAGTTCCGAGGCGAACACCCCGGCACCAGCGCATCCTTACGACATTCTCTCGACCGAGTCGCACAGATCGCGATAGAACTGGAGGATCCGCTGATCGGCGCGATTCCGGCCTCGATCGTGGGCCTGTTCCAGATGTTCACCGGCGAACTCCGGGAAGGGACCAAGAAGCTGGCCGAGGCAGCGCCACTGCTCGAGGTGAAACGCGACTACGTTGGCTCCTCGTTTGCGCTGGTCGGGTTGGCCATCGGTCTGGCGAGGCTGGGCGAGTTCGATGAGGCCGAAGAGGCGGCCCGCCATGCGGCCAAGGTCGCGGAAGACGGCGACCTCATCGCGAAGCTGGACTCGCTGATCGGTCTGTCGACCGTGCACTCTGTCCGCGGCGACCTCGAGAGCGCCGTGCCGATTGCCATGCAGTGCACCAACCTGGCGGAAGAAACGGGCGCGACCGCGTGCGTCGTGGTGAGCAACTTCGTCCTTGGCGACGCCTACATGCGCCAAGGCAAATTCACAGACGCAAAGATCGTCTTCGAACGCGGTAACGAGGTCGCGAACACGATCGAGCACAAGACCTTCCGACCCTCGATCGCGGCATATATGCGCTCGAATGCGGCGAGCCTTGGGGATTTGGGTCCGAACGCGCGATCGTTCGACGAGGCCCTCGAAGAGGCGAGATCGATAGGCGACCGCTGGGGTGAGGCCAGCGTGATCTGGCAGCGAGCGGAGACCGAAGCCAAGACTGACCCGTTGACACGCGACGCCGAAGAGATGCTCGCCGATTACGACGCCGCCACAACCGCATTTGAGCACATGGGCGCCCGCCCGTTTGTCGCCCGAGTCCTGCGTGACTGGGGGAAATCGCTGCGGTCGCTCGGCCGCAACGACGAGGGCGACGAGAAGCTTCGTCGCGCGCTGCCGATGTTCGAGGAGCTGGGCATCGAGCGCGAGGCGCGCGACCTGAAGGACGAGTTGGCGGCCCGCGCCTAGTCCTGGTCTTTGGTTCCGCCGCGGCCCTGGACGCCGCTGACCAGCCGGTCGGCGCCGCGGGCAAGCCCCTCGCTGGCGGCGCGCACGGTGCGCCGAGCGCGGTCCATCGCCGCCTGGGGTCCACGAACCAATTCCTCGGCTGCCTCGATCGTGGCCCGGAGGGACTGGACGCTGGCGTCCGCCTCGTCGAGCAGGCCGTCGACGCGTTCCAGCCGAGCGGGCACCTCTTCGGCCACGCGCGCCAGCTGCGTGCTGGTGGCGCGCAGGTCACGCAGGGTAGCTGGCAATTCCTGCTCGACCGCTGCGAGGACGTTCTGCGCAGATCGTGCCACCCTGCTGACCTCTCTGGCCACTCGAACCAGGGCCAGGGCCGCGACGAGCGCGGCGAGGGCGATAACGACCAGAGCGACCACGAGCGCGATGCCGAAGTAGAGGTTCAGCTCGTCGGCGGTCATCTCGCGCGATCCCGCGACGGCGACAGTAGGCTCGCGGCGACGATGAGGACGATCCCGACCCAGGCCACCAGCGACGACCAGACGAGCCCGAAGTCACCGACCATCAGCGGGTCACCAAGCCGCGCGCCGAGCTGTTGACCGGCAAAGGCCCCCAGCACCGACGCCACCGCGATGAAGGGCAACAGCAGCCCCGCGGAGCCGCGGATCAGCAGGTAGATGCCGGTGTGGAACAGGCCCACGAGCAATGCCATAACTGGCGCCGGCCCAATCTCAGGCATTGGGGTGCGTCAGGCCGCCCGAGACGAGCGCGCAGGTCCGATGCGGCCGCCGCCCAGGACCTCCTCGCCGTCGTAGAAGACGCACGCCTGGCCGGGGGCGGGCGCCCAGGCGTCGCGTTCCAGGCTCACGGTCCAGGTACCGCCTCGATTCGACTGGTCACCGTGGGCGCGGGTGACTACGCCGGCGACCGTCTCGGCGCGATGCCGAATGCGCACCTCCGCCTCGAATGCGCCCGTCGACGGCGGTTGACCCGACACGAACGACACGGCGTCCACCTCGAAGTCGCGGCGGTACAGATCTTCGCGCCGGCCGAGGGTGACGACATTTGCCGTAGCGTCGATCGCGGTCACGTAGCGACGCTCACCGAGGGCCACGCCCAGCCCCTGCCTCTGGCCGACCGTGTACGCGGCCGCACCACGATGCTCGCCAACCGTCGCGCCGTCACCGTCGATGAGCGCACCGGGCTGTGCATCCCAGCCGGCGCGATCTCGCAACGCGGCGCGGTAGTCGCCACCGGGCACGAAACAGATCTCCTGGCTCTCGGGCTTCTCGGCGGTCGCGAGGCCGTGGCGTCGCGCGATGTCGCGCACCTCGGGCTTCTGCAGCTCGCCGAGCGGAAATCGAACGTTCGCCAGCTGGTCCTGGCGGAGCCCGTATAGGAAGTAGCTCTGGTCCTTGTCCGGATCAAGCCCCTTCAGCAGTCGATAGCGGCGGCCACCGGGCAGATCCGCGTCTTTGTGCGCGTCCACACGCGCGTAGTGGCCCGTCGCGACGGCACTGCAGTCGAATTGGCGAAGGGCGCGACCGAGCAGTGCGCCGAACTTGACATAGCTGTTGCAGTCGACGCACGGACTCGGAGTCTGGCCGTCGAGATAGGTGTTCAGAAACGGCTGCATGACGCCTGCGTCGAACTCACGCTCAAGGTTGAGCACGTAGAACGGGATGCCAAGCTGCCCCGCGACGCGGCGCGCGTCATCCGCGGCGTCGAGCGAGCAGCAGCTCTTCTTGAACTCGCTGTAGGAGTCGGCAATGTCGTGCAGTCGCATCCAGACGCCCACCGTTTCCACGCCCTGCTCAGCCAGAAGTGCAGCCGCCACCGATGAATCTACCCCACCGGACATCGCGACGAGGACTCGCTCTGTCATCAGATCTCGGTCGCGACCATTGAGGCTGCGCTGCGAAGGCGGGCAATCGTCTGAGGAATAAGCTCCGAGGCGCGGTCGATTTCGTCCTCCGTGGTCGTTCGACCCAGCGTGAGGCGGATAGACCCCCGCGCCTCATCTTCCGGGTACCCGAGAGCCGTCAGAACGTGGGATGGCTCGGTCGAGCCGGTGGTGCAGGCGGAGCCTGTGGAGCAGGCGATACCGGCAAGGTCGAGGTTCATGACCACGGCGGCACCGTCCGATTCGCGCGCGACGACCGACAGGTGGCCCGGTAGCCGCTTCCTGGGGTGACCAGTCAGCTCGACGTTCGGAAGCGCGAGCACCGCGTCGCGGAGCCGATCTCGGAGCCTTGCGAACCGCGGGACCACCTCTGACCGTTCTGCGACGGACAGTTCCAGCGCAGCGGCCATTCCGACCGCGCCGGCGACGTTCTCAGTTCCCGCGCGCCGGTAGCGCTCCTGGGTCCCGCCCTGGATCTGGGGCAGGATGATCGTGCCGTGGCGGAGGTAAAGCGCGCCAACGCCCTTGGGCCCCTCGAACTTGTGCGCGGCGATTGAGAGCAGGTCCACGTCCAGGTCGCCAACGTCGATCGCCATGTACGGAGCGGCCTGCACCGCGTCGACATGGATCGCAACCGCCCGATGAGCCCGGACACGGCCGACCAGGTCTGCCATCGGCTGGATCGTGCCCACCTCGTTGTTGGCCAACATCAGCGACACCAGGATGGTCCGGTCGTTGATGGCGGCATCGAGCTGATCGGGATCCACGCGGCCGTACCGGTCGACCGGCAGGGTCACGATCTCGAAACCGAACTTCTCGAGGTGGCGCATCGTGTGCAAGACGGCGTGATGCTCGGCTGCGCTGGTGACCAGCCGGTTACCGCGCGCCTTGCCCGTCCAGGCCGTGCCCTTGATGGCGAGGTTTATTGCCTCTGTACCACCCGAGGTGAAGATGATCTCGCGCGGCTCACCGTTCAGCGCGCCGGCGACACGTTCTCGTGATTCGTCCAAGGCCGCACGGGCGCGCCGGCCGCGACCATGGACCGACGAGGGATTGCCATAGTCCTCGGTGAGGAGCGGGAGCATCTGCTCCAATGCTTCGCGGCGCAGGGGCGTAGTCGCGGCGTGATCGAGATAGACGGACATCCGGCCGATTCTACGCGGGGCGACGGACCGCACTGGATGCCGTCAGCCAGTGGCCGTGGACAATTGCCATCGGTCGAGGGCAACGAGGTCCGCGTGGAATACGTCGTACGACTACAGGAGCGCGCCGACATCGTGTGCACACATCGGCCAGTCGACGAGCTGTCCGAGGTCGTGGAAACGGTCAAGACCATGGGGGCCAAGGCGGTTTGGATCCAGTCGGGTCGCGACAGTGGCGGAGTGAAGAACCCACACGGCGTCTGGCTAGCGCCCGACGATTCCCGCAGGGCCCGCGACATCGTCGAAGTAGCGGGCCTGGAATATGTCGAGGCGCCCTACATCGGGGACGCCGTTCGAACCTTGGAATGAGCCACCATTCGCGCCGCGGCCCAACGTGCCGGCGGCGACCCCATCGTCAGTGGCGACGAACCACGGCCTGAACAGCGAATAGCTTGGGCTGGGTGGCGGCATCGGGCGCGGAACGTCGTCTTGAACCGCGAGCGGGCCTTCCCCAAGGGC
>JBPCLD010000216.1:0-7205 GCA_051003655.1 Candidatus Limnocylindrales bacterium
GCTACAAGCCGTACATCCAAGCCATCGAAGCTGAGTTCGGTAGCAACGTCGATTTCGCCCGCCTGATCAAGCAGTACGGCAAGGATGACGCCCGAGAGGTTCATCAGGCCCGCAAGTACAGCCCGAACAAAGTGACCAGCCAAGAGGTCGATGTGGTCAGCGGCGATCCGGACCCGGCCCATATCTCAACCAGCTACGTCGAGCGCCACAACCTCTCGATGCGGATGGGGATGCGCCGCTTCACACGGCTTACCAACGCCTTCTCAAAGAAGGTCGAGAATCACGCGGCAGCCGTATCGCTGAATATGATGTGGATCAACTTCGGGCGACCGCACAAGAGTCTTGCCAATCCCTATCCCCGGACACCCGCGATGGCGGCAGGTGTGGCCGATCACCCCTGGACGTGCGAGGAGATCGCCGCACTGCTGGACTAGAGTCGCTTCAGGTAGCGGCGAGCCGTACTCCGATAGCCCAGTCGCTCATAGAACGCGTGAGCATCGTCGCGGCCGTCACCCGAGTTGAGGACGATTACCGCCACCCCCCGGGCGCGGCTCCAAGCCTCTATGGCGTCCATGAGCGCGGTACCGATGCCTTGGCGCCGCTCAGCACTATCGACTACGAATGCCATAACTCGCGACTGCGGCGCATCCGCCTCGTAGTTTTGACCGCTCCAAACACCCGCGTATCCGACCACGCGTCCCATGCGCTCCGCAACGAATGTCGTGCGGTTGCGGTCCGTCGCGATTCGCGACAGACGTTCAGCCATCTGATCCGCGGTCGCCGGATACCCAAGTTGACCTGTCAATGCCGCGAGCGCGGGAATGTCGTTGTTCCCGGCCTCACGCACTCGTACTAAGGCGGCGTCCTCCACGACTTCAGAGTAGCGGGTGCATCAAGGTCTCAAACTGGTCTCAAACTGATGCACTACCGTTCGCCCGCTGGCGGACGGCCCCCATTTGCGCTCCGGCGCAACTAACTACGACCTTGGGGCCCAACCCGGCCGAGATCGACCCAAATCCGTCGCGCAATTGCGCCGGGTGGCAAATTCGGGCCGAAACCACACGCATCTTCGTGGTTAGTTGCGCTGTGCGGCAAACGGCTGGAGTTTCCTCTCCTGGACTGCCCACGGGTGGGATTCGGCCAATGAGTGGCCGGTACGCCCGTGGGGCGGGCACCCGGATCTGCGGAACCGCGTGGGGCGAGAACCGTTCGGTGGGCCACCCGTTCACTCGGCAGCGTCCTCGAGCCGCGCCATCGGGCGTGTAGGCGCCCACCTCGGCCCAGGCCAGCGCCCGCCGGCCCTGGTCCTCAGGGTCGAAGCCCACCGCCAAGAGCGAGTCGACAACGGCAAGCAAGAGCGCGCCGTCGTCGCTCCAGGTGCCGGGAGGCTGGTCGTGCGAGCCGTGGCCGCGAAGCTCGACCGACTGGATGTGGTGGCCGAACTCGTACGGCACGCCGATCGCGTCGCCGACGAGGTGCCCGTAGACGGCGGCCCGAAGCCGGTCAGTCATCCGGCGCGACCCAGGGGAGCCCATTGCCGCAGCAGAGGCACTCGTAGTCGGGAGACTCCGGACCGACCATGCATCCACCGAGCGCGAACTCGCCTCGCTGCGAGGCCTCGAATGCCTCCATGGTTGGCAGGCCGTAGATTATGCGGATCGCGTCGGTGGAGCCGCAGGTCGGGCAGGGTGGGTGCAGCGTGTCGGTCGTCATGCAGACATCATGGCGGTCCGGCGCGACAGCTCAGGCGTCGCGCTCGAGTCGCGACACGCTGCTGTCGCATGCGAGGTCCATGATGCAGACGTGCTCGATACAAGGCCGACCAGGTTCAACGGCGCCGCCGGGGAGGATCGCGCCCAGGTATGGCTCGAGCTGGCGGGAGCCGGGATCGTCCTGCGCACCGAGGATCAGGGTCCGGGCGTCGAGTGCAACTTTGGGAACTTCACCTTGTGGAGCCGGGTGAAGACGAGGATTTTTTCGTCACTCGCCAGACTCAACGCGTCTTCGACTACTGGCAATCGAAGGGAGCGGCACCATCGTCGTTAGCGCCGCCAGCATTCAAATCGCCGTCGGCCAGCCCCAGCTCAGCCTGAAGGGCGGCGACCGCCGCGGCGGCGCTGGCTGCGTTTGGAGGCTGCTCGTCATGGTCCTCCTCGTCGTTGTCGCGTAATCGGTCGTGAGCGTAATTTCGGGTCATCGCCCACTCACGGTCCAGGGCGGTATGCGCCGGCGGGCTGTATCGGCGCAGAAGTGTCCGTGGCAGCCACCGGGTGCATCGGTCAGGGAGGGTGAGGCTCCTCCATGGCGGATCGATGCCTCGGGTGCATCAAACGGCCAATGCTTCACCATTACAGCCACCCCGTGAATATTCGGTCGCGGGCAGCACCGTGAGCGGGCCGCCACCGTGACGGTCGCCGGCAAGCCATCCGATCAGGTGCTGCGCGGAACCTACCGGAGTATCCTGCGGCAGGCTGGTATGGGTGGAGAGCAGGATCGGTGAAATACACGGTCGTCTACGAGCAGACCCTCGAAACTGGGCTGCGTACGTCCCCGATCTCTCCGGCTGCGTTGCCACCGCAGCGATCCGCGAGGAGGTCGAGCAACTCATCGGCGAGGGCATCCGACTCCACCTGGAACTGATGCGCGAGTCGGGCGAGGAGATCCCGGCCGCGACCACATCGGTCGGGTCAGTCGACGCCAACTGACGATCGTCCATCTCGACGGGCTGATCTGAGATGAGGGAGCCGCGTTGAGGGAGTACGTCGACATCCCGGGCTGGCTGCTCCCTCGTCGCCGATGGAAGTACCAGGCACCGCCGAGCGTCCGGGTCACCGATCCGATGGAGTGCCCCGACTGCGGCTTGTCGATCTCGCCCCAACCGGTGGTGTACGGCTATCCCGACGGAGAGCTGGCCGACGCCGGAGCGCGCTCGACAGCGCGGCGACTGGCCGTACACTCGGTGTCGTGACCACGTGCCCGGCCTGCGGCGCCACGAACGAGCAGAGCGCCCGGTTCTGCTCGACCTGCGGCGCGCCGCTCCCATCCCCGGCGGCCAGCCCGGTACTCAGCCCGGCGCCCGCCGGCGACCCGGATGCCCAGGACGAGGTTCGCAAGGTCGTTACCGTGCTGTTCGCCGATGTTGCCGGCTCCACGGCCGTGGGCGAGCGGCTGGACCCCGAATCGCTGCGACGGGTGATGACCCGGCATTTCGACGAGGTCCGCCGGATCGTCGAGGAGCACGGGGGCGTGGTCGAGAAGTTCATCGGCGACGCCGTCATGGCGGTGTTCGGTGTCCCGCGCGTGCACGAGGACGACGCGCTGCGGGCGGTGCGCGCCGCGGTGGCCGTGCGCGACCGGCTGGCGGAGCTCGACGGCGAGCTGCGCGAGCGGCTGGGGGTGTCGATCGGCTGGCGCATCGGCGTGAACACCGGCGAGGTCATGGCGGGCGATGCCGGCGCGGGCCAGCGGTTCGTGACCGGGGACGCGGTGAACCTGGCCAAGCGGCTGGAGGAGGCGGCCGGCACGGGCGAGGTCGTCATCGGCGGCGCGACCCACAGGCTGGTCCGCGACGCGGTGAGCGTCGAGCCGCTGGAGGCCATGGTCGTGAAGGGCAAGCAGGAGCCGATTCGCGCCTACCGGCTCCTCGCCGTGGCGCTTGGCGTCGCCGGATCCGCGCGGCGCGCGGATGCGCCGATGGTCGGCCGCGTGCGCCAGCGACACCTGTTGGCCGAGGCCTTCGCCGGGACGATCGCCGATCGCGTCTGCCACCTCTTCACGATCCTGGGCTCCGCCGGCGTCGGCAAGTCGCGACTGGTCAACGAGTTCCTGACCAATCTGCCTCCCGACGTGCGCATGCTCCACGGCCGATGCCTGTCGTACGGGCAGGGGATCACGTTCTGGCCGGTGCGCGAAATGGTCCACCAGGCGGCGGGCATCGGCGACGACGACGGGCCGGGGGAGGCGCGCGAGAAGATCGCCACGCTGGTGGCGGCCACGGGGACCGGACCGCCGGATGGCGAGCGGATCGTCGCCCGGGTGGCGGAGACGGTCGGCCTGGGCGAGGGAGCGCCGGACCCGGAAGAGACCTTCTGGGCGGTCCGCCGGCTGTTCGAGGCGCTGGCCCACGAGCGGCCGCTGGTCCTCGTGCTGGACGACGTGCACTGGGCGGAGTCGAGCCTGCTGGACCTCGTCGAGCACATCGCCGACTGGTCCCGCGACGCAGCGATCTTCCTGCTGTGCGTGGGCCGGCAGGAGCTGCTCGAGATCCGTCCCGCCTGGGGCGGCGGCAAGCTGGCGGCCACGACGCTCCAGCTCGAGCCGCTGAGCTCGGACGAATCGGACGAGCTGATCATTAACCTGCTGGGCCACGCCGACCTGAAGCCCGATCTGCGGCGGCAGATCACCGACGCGGCGGACGGCAACCCGCTCTTCGTGGAGGAGCTGTTGGCGATGCTGATCGACGACGGCTCGCTGGTTCGCTCGAACGGCAGCTGGACCGCGGCCCGCGACCTGCGTCGCATCACGGTTCCCCCGACCATCCAGGCCCTGCTGGCCGCACGCCTGGATCGGCTGGAGCGCCCCGAGCGGTCGGTGATGGAGTGCGGGGCCGTGGAGGGCAAGGTCTTCCACGCGAGTGCCGTGGCGGCGCTGGTGCCGGATCGCCTTCGCACCCAGGTGCCGTCGCACCTGCTGGGACTCATGCGCAAGGAGCTCCTGCGCCCGGATCGATCGGCATTCGGCGGCGACGCGGCCTATCGCTTCCGGCACCTCCTCATCCGAGATGCGGCCTACGACGCCATGCCGAAGCAGGCGCGGGCGGAGCTGCACGAGCGCTTCGCGGACTGGCTCGAGTCGGCCGTCGGCGAGCGGCGCACCGAGTACGAGGAGATCCTCGGCCATCACCTGGAGCGGGCGCACAGCTACCGCTCGGAGCTGGCACTGTCCGATGGCGACGCGGCGGATCTCGGGCGGCGCGCCGCGCACTACCTGGGCTCGGCGGGGATCCGCGCCCTGGAGCGCGGCGACTTCAGCGGCTCCCGGCCCCTGCTGGAGCGCGCGGTGGAGCTCATCGGCGACGACCCATCCCGGCCCAGGTTCCTCGAGCGCTTCGGCGAGGTGCTCGCGGCGCAGTCCGATGTTCGCGTGGCCGCCGAACGTTTCACTGAGGCGATCGATGCGTACCGCGCCGCGAACGACGCCGTCGGCTCGGCTCGTGCCGAGATCGGCCTGCTCGAGATCCGCAGCTCGCTCGAGTCGCTCGAACCGGAGGACGTCGTCGCCCGCGCCGAGGAGCTGGTGGCGTTCCTGGACAGCGCGGGCGATCTCGCGGGCTGGGCGCTGGCGACGTACATAGTGGGATCTCACCTGTTCTTCCAGGGCCGCGTGACGGATGCCGAGCGACGGCTCACGGCGGCGCTGGCGCGCAGGCCGCTGCCGGAGACCGAGCGAAGGGCCCGCCTGGCAGGCTGGTTGCAAGCGTGTCTCTTCTGGGGTCCAACCCCGGTCGACGAGGCGATCCCCCGGATCGAGCGCCTGATCACCGACGATCCCGGTCGACGCGGCCTCGAAGCGGGCGCCACTCGAGCGATCGGCGGGCTGAAGGCGATGCGCGGCGACTTCGACGAGGGGCGCGCCGACATGGCCCGCGCCGACCGGCTCGCCAGGGAAATTGGCCTCGTGCAGATCGCCGACAGTACCGGCGGCCACTTCCTGGCGCCGCTGGAGCTGCTGGCCGGGAACCCCGAGCGCGCGTACGAGGTGGGGCGTCCCAGTTACGAGGCGATGGCCGCGACCGGCGACCAGGCCTTCTCGTCGACCGCGGCCGGGTACGTCGGCATGGCGCTCGTCGGGCTGGGGCGCTGGGACGAGGCCGAGCGCTATGCGCGCATCACCCTCGACACATCCGCGGCCAGCGACCAGGAATCTCAGGCGCTGGGCCGCCAGGTGATGGGGCTGATTCTCGCCCATCGCGGTGAGCTGGATGCGGCCGAGCGGGTCGCGCTCGAAGCGGTCGCCCTGCGCGAGAGCGGGGAGTTCCTCAACGCGCACGGAGACGCTCTGGATGCCCTGGGTGAGGTGCTGCGCATGGCCGGTCGGCCGGATGAGGCGCGCGAGGCGTTCACGGCGGCCCTCGACCGCTATCGGCGCAAGGGGAACCTGGTAGCCACGGCGCGCACCGAGCAGCGGATCGCGGACCTTCGGCCGTCCTGAGCCAGCGTCCGAGCATCACCATCGTATATTCCGTATATGCGACGCCGGCAGAGCAGTGCGTCTTGCGGTGGCCGCGACAATGAGCCAGCCGATGAACCCTTCCTCCCAGAACGCTCCGCCACCGCCGTCTGACACCGATGCCGGGCGCATGGGTCGCGCCGACCTCAAGGCCGGCCGCCGGCTGCGTCGCCTGCGGCGCTTCTGGCGGATGATCCCGAGCGCGCCCCGATGCAAGATGTGCCACTCGCCGTTCGGGGGCCCCGGCGGACCGGTCATGCGCCTCATCGGCAAGGGCCGCTGGCCCGATGGTCGACCGAGCGCGCAGCGAAGGAGTACGAGCTGCCCGTGGCCGCAGTGCTGGAGGCGCAGCGCTACGCCGCCGAGAATATTGAGCTGGTCGCTGCCGAGGAAATGGAAGAGCGTCTTCTCGCGACCAGCATGCGACCCGGGACATGAAGCCGGGAGCCATCGCCAGGGCGATCGACCGAATCGACAAACGCAATCCGGCGAGCCTGCGCAACGTCATCGTCGTCGTAAACCAGCATCGATCCTGACGGTCTGCGACATGTGAGCTGTCGCGAGCCGGGTGGTCCACCTCGCCATGTTCCGCGAGGCTGGTTGAAAACGCGGCCGTAGGAAGGGCGCGTGACTGACCGGATACCGCCGCCGTGGCGCCGCCCTGAGGGCTATTCTGTGCCGCGACATGGAATCGCCCGGGAGCCTCGGCGCGACCGAGCCTCGGCTCTTCACGGGACCGTTCGTCGCGCTCGGCATCGCGGAGCTGGCGTATTTCACGTCGGCCGGGATGCTGATTCTGGTCACCCCGCTCTTTGCGCGCGGTCCGCTGGGCGCCGATCCGGTCGGCGTCGGGATCGCGGTCGGCGCATTCAGCGTCACAGCGCTCCTCCTTCGGCCGTGGAGCGGGCGCGAGTCGGATCGACGGGGGACGGCGTCCGCTGCTGATCGCCGGGGCGACACTGGCGGCAGCGGCCATC
>JBPCLD010000217.1:0-11087 GCA_051003655.1 Candidatus Limnocylindrales bacterium
AGCTCACGCGCCGCCGCCACGATCATCATCTCCGACGCACTGAACGCCGGCGCCTCCGTGACCGTCACTCGGCGGCGGCGAAAGGATCGAGCCGCTTGATTTCCTTGACCGTGTCGAACCCTCGATCAGGCGTGATGATCGTGTCGATTCCATGCTCGATGCATGTGGCCACATGGAGTAGGTCCCGCGCGCTCACCGCCGTGTAACGCTCGGCGAGATCTGGGAGACGACGCACGACGCCGTCGGTCACAGGCAAGACCGGCTGGAAGGCAGCAAGTATCTCGCGCGCGAGGGCGATTCCGCCCGCGGCGCGACCGATTGCCCTGTAGCGATGCAGCACTTCTTGAATCACCTCGGCCGATGTTGTCGCGTCCATCGTCCGGTCAGCTACGCGCGACAGTACGACGCTGCAGGGTTCTCCCAGCGGATGGGGTGCGCCCGAGGCGTACATGAAGATAGCGGCGTCAAGAAACGCCGTCATCCGGCTCCCAGTACTCGCCCAGCATGCCCTTCTCGATCTGTTCCTTCATCACCGGCCAGTCATCAACCGGCAGCTCCATGGCCATCAGCCGTTCCAGGGCGGCGCGTCGCTCCGCATCCCTGGGAAGTCCGGTATAGGAATCGACCGCGTCGCGAATGACCGCGCCGACTGACTTCTCGTCTTGCTTGGCGCGCCTCTTCAGCTCGGCGAGCTGCCGTTTCGTCAGCAGGACCTGGGTGCGTTGATCAAACATGTGCATACCATACTATCAGCGGTACTCGCCGTAATCGACTGAGCCTGACGGCGCCGGCGACGGCCGCAGGGCGAGCATCCTGTCGCTCCCCATCTTGTCGATGTACTCGGCGCGGTTGCTGACGCCGTACACCCATTCGTCGAGCCAGCCCTCGAGCGTGGCCTGGTCCCGCGAGATTCGCTCCCACTCGATGTAGAAAGCATTGTCGCGGTCGTAGTAGCCCTGCGCGTACGAAGGGTGCGCCCCGAACGGCTCGACGACGACGGCGTCGACAACCAGTCCGGGCAGGATCGTGCGGTTGGGGTCGGCGCGAATGACCGCCTCGTCGACGAGCTCCTCGACCACGACGATCACCCGCGAAGCGGCGAAGGCCGCCTCCTTCTGGCAGCCGAGCAGGCCCCACACCTGCGTATCCCCGGCGGCGTCGGCGCGCTGGGCATGGACGATCGTCACGTCGGGCTTTAGTGGCGGCACGGCGTAGATGGGCCCGTCGCCGTAGGGCGACTCGACCGGCCGTATCAGCGGGTTGGCCTTCGGCAGGTCGGTGTCGGTATAAGAATGGAGGGGAAAGAAGGGCAGGTTCATGGTACCCGCGGTATACCTGGCGACCATGCCGAAGTGGCTGTACTCCTCCAGCTGAAGCGAAGGCGATGGCCCTTCAGTCTGCCGGCGAATGGCGTGCAGTGAGCCGACGCCCGGATTGCCCAGCCACGAGAACACGAGCTTGCTCGCCACGCCGGCGGCCACCATCTGGTCGTAGACGAGATCCGGCGTCAGGCGGCACAGCGTCAGGTCGCGACGCCGCTGGCGGATGATCTCGTGCCCGGCGGCGAACGAGATCAGGTGCGGAAACCCCTCGATCGCGACGGTATCCCCGTCGTGAACCAGATTCGCGACCGCATCGCGCATCGACGCGACCTTGCTCGTGACAGTCACACCCTCATGATCGCGCATCAGTGCGTACGCAGGCCTTGCCAGCGCAAACGCCCCGGCGATCGTCCAGTTCACGCGGCCTCAAGCCCTACCATTTCAGCGATGGGCGAGCGAGCCGTTGTCGATCTGCATTGTCATACGAGCGCCTCATTCGATGGCACTGTCCATCCGGTTCGCGTGCTCGAACTGGCTCGCGACCGCGGCTTGACTCACGTCGCGATCACAGATCACGACACAATTAGTGGAGCGCTCGAAGCGCGCGCCGCGCGAGTGGACGGAATCACTTTGATCGTCGGCCAGGAAGTGCGGACTACCCAGGGTGATCTAGTACTCCTGTACCTCGAGGAGCCCGTGCCGTCCGGCCTTTCGCCCGAGGAAACGGTACGGCGCGCCCGCGACCAGGGCGCGCTCGTAGGCTTGGCGCACCCGTTCGATCGGTACCGGCCTTCAATCGGCCGCGGCGTCGTTCGCGCCGACGCGCTGACACGTTTGGCGTCGCTCGCGGATTACGTCGAAATTCATAATGGCCGCGTACGGGAAGGGATACACAACGGTCGTGCAGCTGATTTCGCCCGCGACCATCGCCTCCCATACGCGGCCGCCTCAGACGCGCACTCAGAAATTGAAATCGGCCTCATAGCAACGACGTTCGACGGCCGAATCGATTCGTCTCAGGATCTCCGCGCCGCGCTGGCAGGCGATGTGGGACTCAGGGTTGCTACGCGCCAGCCGGCACAAGACCCGCAAAGCTGGTTTGGCCGGGTGATTGAGGCGGTGAGGCGACCGAGTGCAGACTGAGGCTGTGGTGGTTTACATCCGCACGGTTGCTGTCTAGGATCACCGTCATTCCCGAACCGGATCAGGCGCTGTCCGACGCACGCGTGCGCCAGACGGGTGAGAGGAGGGCATGTGCGTACAGGGGTTTCCGCAGCGCGCGCAGATTTCCGAGCGCTAGGGAAGCTGGAACGGGTGTTGGCTCCCGGGCGGCAGCGCTAGCGGATGGACACACCACTTATTCTGTAATGAAGACGGCGCGACGTGGGTACGGGGCCACCGAGGACCGTTCTACGTGCTGGGCGCAGTATGGAACATCGACCGACACCTCAGCGAGAGGGACGCCGGGCAGATGATCCGCCGCCATGGTGCGCTGCTCCGGGCCGTACTCGCGACGGTAGACGGGCTCATTGCTCTCGCCCTGATCGTGCTCATCTCCGCGATCCAGTTCGGCAGTGACTGGCGCAGCACCTGGGGCGGGATCTTTGCCAGCCCAGTTGCGCCGGCGTTGCTGATGACCCTCGCCTGGATCGCGATCCTTTGGAGCCAGGGCCTTTACCGCCTCCGTGCGAGGTGGTCGTTCGTGGCTCAGGTCGTTGCCATGGCCCGTGCCTCAGGCACGATGGCGCTCGTGACGTTCGCCGCGCTAATCCTGCTGAAGCTGCCCGAAGTCAGCCGCTTGTTCCTGCTCATCCTGCTGCCCATGCTGGCGCTGGCTTCGCTCACATTCCGGGCCGTGATTCATATCAGCCTAGCCGCGCTCCGGCGCAAGGGCCGGAACTCGCGCAATGTTCTTGTTGTCGGGTCGGGGCCGTCAGCGGTCCGTTTCTCGCTTGAACTCGTCGCGCAAACGGCACTGGGCCTGCGGGTGATTGGCTATGTCAACAGTGTGTCTGACGAGCCGAGCGTCGGCGCGCCATTCCTGGGTACCCTGGGCGACCTGTCGGCAGTGCTTCACGACCACGTCGTGGACGAGGTCGCCATCTGCCTGGACATGTCCGAATGGGACGTGATCGGGGACATTGTCGAGGTATGTCGCGCGGAGGGCAAGGTGATACGTATCCCCTTGGCGGGCGCCTTCGTGGGCGGCTCAGAGACATATGTTGAGAAGCTCTCGGGGATGCTAGTGCTCTCCCTCATCGAGGGCCACGACCGCCAGCTCGCGCTTGCTATCAAGCGCGTCATCGACGCGACCGTGAGCGGCGTCGGATTGCTGATCGGCTCGCCCTTCCTCGCACTGATCGCACTGGCCATCGTGGCAGCTGACGGCCGGCCGATTCTGTTCAGCCACGAGCGCGTCGGCCTGCATGGTCGCAGCTTCCGCCTGCTCAAGTTCAGGACGATGGTCCGCGACGCGGAAAGGATGCGCCCTGAGTTAGTGGGTCAGAACGAGATTCGCGGCCCGGCCTTTAAGATGACCGATGATCCGCGGGTGACGCCCATCGGGCGGCTGCTGAGGCGGGCGAGCCTGGATGAACTGCCGCAGCTGTGGAACGTGCTGCGTGGCGAGATGAGTCTTGTCGGGCCTCGTCCGCCATTGCCGTCGGAGGTCAACGAATACGACATCTGGCATCGGCGCCGACTGTCGATGAAGCCGGGAATCACCGGGCTGTGGCAGGTTGCGGCGCGCCGCGAGGCCGACTTCGACCGCTGGGTGGAGATGGACCTGCAGTACATCGACCGCTGGTCACTCTGGCTGGACACCAAGATTGCCCTCCGGACGTTGCCCGCAATGATCCGATCAGAGGGTCGATGACAAAACGCGCGCTCATCACAGGCGTCACTGGTCAGGATGGCTCGTATCTGGCTGAGCTCCTGCTGGAGAAGGGTTACGAGGTCCACGGAGTCATCCGCCGCTCGAGTAACTTCGCCACGGGCCGGATCGACCACCTGTACACCGACCCCCACGACAACCCGGACACTCGCTTCTTCCTGCATCACGGCGACATGCTCGATGCCTCATCGCTGGGTAACATTCTGCGCCGGGTGAGGCCTGATGAGGTTTACAACCTGGCCGCCCAGAGTCACGTCAAGGTCAGCTTCGAGCAGCCCGAATATACGGCCGATGCCGTGGCGATGGGCACTCTGCGGCTGCTCGAGGCAGTTCGCGACGCCGACTGGCCGATCAGGATGTACCAGGCCGGCAGCAGCGAGATGTACGGTCAGGTAGTCGAGTCGCCGCAGGACGAATCGACGCCGTTCCGGCCGCGCAGCCCATACGCCGCGGCGAAGGTCTTCGCCCACTGGATGACAGTTCAGTATCGCGAGGGCTACGGTGTCTTCGCTTGCAACGGCATCCTCTTCAACCACGAGTCGCCCAGGCGTGGGCCGACTTTCGTGACACGCAAGGTCACCCGTGGAGTGGCCGCGATCCTCGCTGGGAAGGCGGACAAGCTCTACCTGGGTAATCTGGACTCGAAGCGTGACTGGGGCTACGCGCCCGAATATGTCGACGCGATGTGGCGAATACTCCAGCAACCAACGCCAGATGATTTCGTGATTGCCACGGACGAGATGCACACAGTGCGTGAATTCGTGGAGGAAGCGTTCGCACTGGCCGGGCTCGATTGGCAGAAGTACGTCGTGGTCGATTCTCAGTACATGAGACCGAACGAGGTCGACGAGTTGCGGGGCAACCCAGCCAAGGCAGCACGGGTGCTCGGATGGCGCCCGCAGACCACATTCCGCGACCTGGTCGCGCTGATGCTGGAGGCCGACCTGCGCGATGCTGGCGTCACGCACATCACAGCGCGCAGGCCAGCCGCCGCGGATGTCGCCTGAACTCATGGCAACCATCGGCTGGCCCACGACGAGAGTGATGGTCACCGGGGGTGCGGGCTTTCTCGGTAGGCAGGTCGTCGCTCAGCTGAGCGAACGTGGCGCTCGAGATGTCTTCGTGCCGCGGAGCGCGGACTATGACCTGCGAACACACGAGGGCGTTGTGCGGGCGCTAGCAGACGGTCACCCGGATCTGGTCATCCATCTCGCAGCCGTCGTCGGCGGCATCGGTGCGAACCGCGAGAACCCCGGCCGCTTCTTCTACGACAACGCGATGATGGGCATCCAACTGATGGAGCAGTCCCGGCTGACCGGCATCAAGAAGTTCGTGACGGTCGGGACCGTATGCTGCTACCCCAAGTTCACGCCGGTACCGTTCAGGGAGGAAGACCTTTGGAATGGCTACCCGGAGGAGACCAACGCGCCCTACGGCCTGGCCAAGAAGATGCTCCTCGTCCAGTCGCAGGCCTACCGCGAGCAATACGGCTTCAACTCCATTCACCTCATCCCGGTCAACCTATACGGCCCCGGGGACAACTTCAATCCGGCTTCGTCCCACGTCATCCCGGCCTTGATCAAGAAATGCGTCGACGCCAGGGAGGCCAACGAGCCCTTCATCGAGATCTGGGGCACGGGCGCCGCAAGCCGGGAGTTCCTCTACGTGGATGACGCAGCACGAGGCATTGCGCTGGCTGCCGAGCGGTACAACGACGCTGAACCCGTCAACCTGGGTGTCGGGCACGAGATCACGATCAAGGAGCTGGTGGAGGTCATCAAGGACCTTACTCAGTACGGAGGCGATCTGCGCTGGGATGCGACCAAGCCTGACGGGCAGCCGCGGAGGGCGTTGGATACCAGCAGGGCGCGAGAGCGCTTTGGCTTCGAGGCGACGACGAGCTTCCGGGAAGGACTGCGGCGGACGACCGAGTGGTACGAGCGCTTCCGCGTGTCCCAGATGGCGCCATCTCTCGCGTAATCGTGTCCGGCCAGGCCAAGGCGCGTACGCGACCCCGCGAGCAGTCTGGGATCCCAGCAAAGGCGGCCCTCGCTGAAGGCGGCCGCTCGCTTGCCGGCCAGAGGATCCTGATGAACGACTACGGCGGCCACGCGTTCGTTGCGCAGCTCAGTCGAGAGCTCGCCCAGCGTGGTGCCGTGGTCGAGCACACTCACTGCAGTTCGTACACTGGCGGCAAGGGAAAACTTGAGCATCATGACGGTGATCCAGGTTCCCTTACGTTCACTGGACTCGATCTTGGGCAGCCCTTTGCGAAGCACTCAATCATCAGGCGCTTCCGTCAAGAGCGCCAATACGGGCGACTGCTCGTTCAGATTGCCGACACATTCAGTCCTGATGTGATCATCTCATCGACCACACCACTGTTCACGCAGGTGATCATCAACGGATACGCCCGGCGGACGCGGACGCGGTTCATCTTCTGGGTGCAGGACCTGACCTCGATCGCCATGGGAGACGAGCTGGCCAAGCGTTTCCCGATAGCAGGCGGTCTAGCCGGTGCGTATTTGCGACGCCTTGAGCGTCGTCTCCTCCAGCAGAGTGATGCTGTCGTGGTCATTACCCCAGACTTCCTGCCAACGCTCGAGCGCTGGGCGGTGGACGAGTCCAAGGTCGTTGTCATAGAGAACTGGGCGCCACTCGACGAGCTTCCTGTAAGGCCGCGTCGCAACGCCTGGTCAAGGCGACATGGGCTCGATGAGGGATTCGTATTCCTGTATGCGGGCACACTCGGCCTGAAGCACAACCCGGAGTTACTGGTGTCGCTGGCCAAGGCGACAGCAGCCGTGGGCGAAGTACGCGTCGTCGTGGTCTCTGAAGGTAGTGGCGCCGACTATTGTCGCCGGCGCGCGGATGAGGAGGGACTGCGGAACCTGCTCGTCCTTCCGTTCCAACCATACGACGATGTACCCGATATGCTCGCAACGGCAGATGTCGCGGTGGTCATCCTGGAAGCACAGGCTGGCGTGTTCTCCGTGCCGTCAAAGGTCCTCAGTTATCACTGCGCAGCTCGGCCGTTGCTTGCAGCCGTCACCGCCGAGAATCTTGCGGCACGGCTTATCGTCGAGCAGGGCAGCGGGCTCGTTGTCTCACCGTCTGACGCATCGGCGTTCGTACAGGCGGGGCTTCGATTGCTCCATGATGACGGGCTGCGTACGCGCACAGCGACTTATGCCCGCGCATACGCCGAGTCCGCCTTCGATATTGCGACGATTGCCGATCGTTTCGCCCGTATCGTGTCGCCGTAACCCGCGACACCTTGCGGACAGCGGTCGTCGCCCGCACGGGGAAATAGCCGGCTCCGGGCGTCGGCGGGGTCAGGCGCTCAGGCCCCGCCGAGCCCGACGGGGCCTGGCCAGGGCGACTGCGGCGACGGCGATCAGGGCCCCGGCCGCGTCGATGCCGACGTCCGCCACCGAGGCCTCGCGTCCTACCACGCCGGCCTGGTGGAGTTCGTCCGTGATCGCGTAGAGGACCGCGAGCGCCAGCGCCCAGGCCCACGGCCGCCGAAGGGCCGTCGTCGCCGCCAGCGCACGCCACAGCAGCAGCGCGAGAATCCCGAAGACCGCCATATGCCCGAGCTTGCGGACGACGAAGTCGAGGCCCTCGTCCGGCGCGAACCGCAGGTTGGGCTGCGCGGAGAGCACGAAGATGAGCGCCGCCCATGCGATGGCCGGGCCCCAGGCGGCGACTGACCGGCCGAAGCCACGCCGCGCGTGCCGCGTTCGCTCGTCCATCGCGGACAGGATACGGGTGCGCGGCGAGGCCAACCGCCGTGGCGATCTCGACATATCCCGCTCCGACGACCGCTGTCCCCCGCACACGGGCTGGACCTCGTCGTGATCTGCGTCGGCACCCCGATCGGCGAGGCCGGCTTTATGGGGGTATCGCACGATCCCGCGGCATTCGAGAACGCCCGGCGGGTACTCCCGGAGCTGATCATTGTCCCCACGGTCGAGGAAGCGCTCCAGGGTGCAGACGCGGCGGTGATCACCACGGAATGGCCCGTGTGCCGCGGCCTGGACTGGGCCGCGCTCCACGCGACGATGCGCCGGCCGCTGCTCATCGACGGGAGACGTCTGCTCCCGTATGCCCGACCGCGGTCGATGGGTTGCGTTGTAGAACGGATCGGCGACCGAGTGGACAGCGACTCAGTCAGCGCTATCCGTGCGCGGCGAGAACCCGAGAACGACGGTCAGATGGATCCCGTCGGCCCTCGTCAGCGGATGGCCGGCCCACTCCCTAAGCTGTTCGCTGAGCGAGGACGACACGTGGCTGGCGGCCAGGCGGCGACGGATCTCGGCGTTGAACCTCTTCATGACCCTGTTCTGCCAATAGGAATCCGCCACCGGCGTGGGGCCGAGGACGAACAGTGGAACACCGCGCTCTCGGCAGCCACGCTCAAGCTCGCTGAACCTGAGCAGCTCTTCGTCGATCGCCCAGCGGTCACGGCCCGCAAGCGCATCGAGTGCAGATTCGGTTCAGGCGCTCGGCGATGCCGGCGAACCCCGCGACATCTTAGAGCTGGAAGAACGGTGGGTGAACGTATCCAAAGCCGGCCACCTCCATGCGCGTGATCAACGGCTCGACATGCTCCCGGAACGACGCCTCGTTGTGCTCCGGGAACGGCCACCAACCCGAATCAAGCGCGAAGTCGTGGTGGCCGTATGCCAATCACTGGATGCCGGCCCGCCTGGCCGCACCCATGATCTCATCGAGGTTGTTCAGCCCCTTGCTCGTCTCGACAATGGGCACGATGCTCCGATAAGCCACGTGATGGCTGCCAAGAGCGTCCGCGCACGCCAGTAGGTCGCGCGCGATCTCGATTTTCGTCAGGGCCACGCACTCGAACTCGACGAACCGAGAAGCTCGCGCCAAGGCTTGAAGTCCCGGGCGGACTCGGGACCCGAGATGCGGTTCACACGGACACCGATTGGCTGCCGCTCGAAGAGCCCCTCGTGGCTCCGCGCGAGCGTGACGAGATCGCCGCGAGCGGCAGCCTTTAGCTCGGAGGTTCGGGCCTCGTCGGTCACATCCCATATGGCGTCTTCGAGGTCGAGGACAACCGTCGACGGATTGTGACCTGTCGTCCGTATGAGTCGTGCGGTCACCTGCGGTTGCGGAGAGGGGCGGGTCAACTCGTGCCACAGCCCGGCCAGCTCGGTTGACTTTCTATGTTATCAACGTAGACTGTTGGCATGTCCTCGATCTTTTCATCGCAGCGGGCCATCGAGGTCCTGGCGGCACTCGAACAGCGCGAAGGCGGGATGCGCTTGACGGAAGTTGCCGAGGCTCTCGTCGCGCCTGTCTCGAGCGCCCAGGTTGCTCTTGGACTTCTGGTCGATGACGGCCTGGTGTCTGTCGGGTCCACGCGCCCCGCCGTCTATCAGATGGCTCGAGACCAGGATGGAGACGTAGCCAAGATCCTCGACATCGCGGGTCGACGCCCGTCGAGCGAGCGATTGCTTGCCGCCGCACTCCGCGCAAACACTGCGGTCGAGTTCGCCGGACGGGATGCCGAGGGGCTCCTGCTCGTGACCGGTTGGGATGCCGAACCCTGCGACGAGGTGCTCCTCGAGCGGATGCTCGAGCGTCTCGATCTCGCGATCCTGCGTCTGAGCCACGACGACCTGCGCGACCGTCTGCTCGACGATGCATCGTTGCGCGAACGGGCAAGCCACAGCCTGGTGATCGTCGGCAGGGTCGACCGCTCGTTCCCGGATCCATTTCGGCACGGGGCCTCGGACGCGCCCTTCCTGGGCGACCTTCATCCGGCCGTGCGCCGCCCGTCACGGAACGCCCTGGCGCGGATCTCCCGGCGTTTCGGGCTCCGAGAGATGCGCGTCTTTGGATCAGCGGTTCACGCCGACTTCCGTCCGGACTCGGACATCGACGTGATGGTCCGGCGGCGGCAGGGGGTGTGTCGGACGCTCGAAGGGGAGCTCGCACTCCGGCGGGCGCTCGAGGACCTCCTGGGGCGCGATGTGGACGTGGTCGACGCGATGGTGCTCCGAGATGAGGTTCGTCGGAAGGCCGAATCCGAGGGCGTGGTGCTCTATGGATGAGCGGGACCGTCAACACCTGCTCAGCCTCCTCGGCCATGCCCAGGCCGCCATCGGCTACGCACGAGCTCACGGTCATGGCTGGTGGAAGAACCCCGAGACGCTGGACGCCGTGCTGATGCGCCTCTCCCAGGTCGGCGAGGCTGCGAGCAAGACCTCGCCTACGGCGTTGGCCGAGATCCCCGGAATCATCTGGCGAGACGTGAAGGGCATCCGGGCCAAGATCGTCCACGACTACCAGACGGTCGACGTGGAAGTGATCCGTGGAGTGGTCAGCCGTCAGTTGCCACGACTCATCACGACGGTGCGGGAGGCGCTCGCCGCCGAACAGAAGCCGGCGACGGGAGGGCGCCCCACACCTTCGTCACCTTCCGGGAGCAAGTCATCCGCGGGAGCCGCTCCACAAGGGTCGACGCGACCGGCCCGCCGTCCACCGGCCTGAGCGGAGCACCGACCGTGTGTGCCGGTGCCCCCCGCGCCGCACCGTGTAGCGTCTGTCATTGCCAGGTTCGGATCCGCGACGAACGAGCGTCGACGAACCCCGATTGGTGCAGATCCTGTCGATTCCGCGCACGATCCACGCTGATTCGTTCGGAATGCGTTCCTCACAGTGACAGGATCACGGCGCCCGGCCATCCGATCCGGTCGGGTGCTCATCACGAGGAACTGGAAAGGCCGGCGCCAGGCAGCTCATCACGACTGAGAGTGCGACCGAGGCGCTCGACGGCGCCGAGCTCGCCGTAATCGCCACAGAATGGCCGGAATTCCGCGTGCTCCCATGGGCAGAACTCG
>JBPCLD010000218.1:0-4021 GCA_051003655.1 Candidatus Limnocylindrales bacterium
ATTGCACGTCGTCAATCGCCAGCACAAAGTGATCCGTGGCGGCCAGCGCGCGCATCACCCCGAGCAACCCACGGGCGACTGCGTGTTGAGCGGTGTCAGTCCCATCGGCGGCTGCATGGACGAGCGCACTCTCCAACGCTCGCCTTTGCAGCGACGGGAGCGCGTCAAGGAGCGAGACGGGCACGTCGGAGAAGAGGTCGCCCAGCACCGCGTAAGGGAGCGACGCCTCGGCCTCGGCCGGCGAAGCGCGGTATACGCGCAGGCTGCGGCTTTCTGCCTCATCGACGGCGTAGTCGAAAAGCGCGGTCTTGCCGGCGCCGGGCGGGCCTTCGATGAATCGGACGCTCGCCGGCCCCCCTTGGTCGGCCACGAACGCCGCCAGATCTTGTCGTTCCTCGCGCCGACCGATCAGATCCTCAGTCGGCCCGGTGTCCTTTCCCGTCTCGTGGGCGCCACTGTGCACCAATGTCCATCCCCAGGTCCAGCGCTAGCGCGTCGCGAATTGATCGAGGATGAAGACGCGCCGATCCCGTCGCGCTGTCTCGATGCGCAGCGCGTGATCGGCGTCGTAGCTCTCGATCCTCTTCGGTTCCCCGGCACCGCGGTAGAGCTCGGCCGCGTCCACGCCCGCGAGGAAGTCGCTCACTCGTGACGGCGGCGCGCGATGAGCATGCGTTTCTTGCCTGAGCGCAGCACGAGGTAGCGCCCGGCGATCGGCTCCGGCAGGAGAGCGTCCACGGCCGTGATCCGCGATTCGTTGATCGACAGTCCGCCCTGCTCGATCTGGCGTCTCGCCTCCGACCGCGACGGGTACAGCCCACTTGCGACGGCAAACGCGAGCGCGTCGAGTATCTCCTCTTCCCTCCCGAACTCGTAGTTGTCCATCGCGTCGTAGAGGACGTCGAGCACCTCGGGATCCACGATCGGTGCACCGGAGAACGCGGCCTCGGCCACGCGAACCTGGCGCTCCGCCTCATCCCGCCCGTGAACCCTCGCCGTCAGGTCGAATGCCAGTGCCCGCTGAGCTGGGCGGCCGCCGGGCGAAGACGTCTGCTGCTGCTCCAGGTCGGCCACCTCGTCGGCCGTCATCAGGGTCAGCCAGCGCAGGTGCTGCACGATCAGACCGTCGTCGTCGTTCAGCCAATACTGGAAGAAGTCGTACGGGCTGGTCATCGACGCCTCCATGAAGACGGCGCCCTTCTCCGACTTGCCCATCTTCTGGCCTTCGCGAGTCAGCAGGAGCGGCGAGCACAGTCCGAAAGCCGCCGACGGATCACCTTCTTCGCGGCCGACGACGCGCCTGATGAGCTCGAGCCCGGCAGTGATGTTGCCCCACTGGTCGGCGCCGCCCATCTGCATCTCGACCCCGCGCTCGCGGTACAGGTGCAGGAAATCGGCCGCCTGGAGGGTCATGTACGAGAACTCGGTGTAGGACATTCCACTGGCCAGCCGCTGCTGCACGGAATCCTTGGCCAGCATGTAGGGAACGGAGAAGTGCTTGCCAATGTCGCGCAGGAACTCGAGCAGGGAGTAGTGATCAAGCCACTCTCGATTGTCGACCATCTGCGCCTGCGTTGGACCGGGAGAGAAGTCGACGAACCGCTCCAGCTGAGCGCGAATCGCCGCTGAGTTAGCCCGGATTGCCTCGTCGTCGAGCAGGTTGCGTTCGGAAGACTTGCCCGACGGGTCACCGATCATGCCTGTCCCGCCACCAACGACTACGACCGGCGTTCCGCCGTGGCGCTGAAGGTGGAGAAGCATGAAAACCTGGAGCAGGTTGCCCACGTGCAGCGACCGGGCTGAGGCATCGAAGCCGATGTATGCGCTGATCGGACCGCGCGCCAGGCGCTCATCTAGCCCCTGCGATGACTCGGCGACGAGGCCGCGCCAGCTCAGCTCAGCGAGCAGCCCACTCGATGCATTCGGTACGTCCACGGCGCCAATGCTAGAGAATGGCAGCCCGCAAGCAACGATCGGACTCCGCCGTAAGGCGAAAGCCGACCGTTTGGCGCGCAGCAGCCGGCTGCGGAGGAGCACTATGAACCAGAACGGCCGAGACAGTCGGCAGGCACGGCGCATCGACGAATCGCCCACGCGTCGGCGAGGTGTCGGCCGCGGGCTGGCAGTCGGACTCCCCATGTTCGTCTTCGCGCTGATGGCCATGGTCGCCATCGGCGGCCTGGTGCTGGTCGTCGGCGTGTTCGCCGCCTACGGCCAGGGTCTGCCGCCCACGAGTGAGCTGGACAACCTCGAGTTCGTCTCCGAATCGATCGTCTACGACCGGACGGGGACGGTCGAGCTGGCCCGCTTTAACGCGGGCGAGGCGCGCGAACCAGTCACGTTCGAGCAGATCCCGCCAATCCTGATCGATGCCGTCACGTCGACCGAGGACCGGTCGTTCTGGACGAATACGGGCGTGGACCCCGTAGGAATCGCGTCGGCGATGCTGGACACGATCCGCGGCCGCGACCGCGGTGCCTCGACGATCACCCAGCAGCTCGTTCGCCAACGGCTGCTCGATCCAGAGCTGGTCCGCGATCCGAACCGCGTCATCGAGCGCAAGCTGAAGGAGATCATCCAGTCGGTTCGCGTGACCAACGCGTATCCCGGCGAGGAAGGCAAGGAACAGATCATCACCGCCTACCTCAACCAGAACTACTACGGCAACGGCTCGTACGGGATCAAGGCCGCGGCGCGCGGCTATTTCGGAGTCGACGATCTCAGCAGCCTGACGCTCGGCCAGGTCGCACTTTTGGCCGGGCTCCCGCAGTCGCCATCGTCGTACGACCTGGTCCGCAACGCCGTGGTCGCCGACGACGGCACCCTCTACGTCCCTCTCAACGAGTCCATCCCGATCGTGTACCGGCGCAACCAGATCCTCCAGCAGATGGCCGACGATCAGTCTCGGCTGGTGCTGACCGACGGTCAGGTCACCCGTGAGCAGCTTCTGGCCGCCAAGCAGGAGCCGATCATCCTTTCGCCGCAGACACCGGAGATTCGGCAGTGGCTCGCCCCGCATTTCATCTGGGCTTTGCGGGAGGAGCTGGCCACGCGGCTATGCGCCGAGGCGGAGACCTGTCCCGAGCTCGAACGCGGCGGCCTGCGCATCACCAGCACGCTCGACGCTGACCTGCAGTCGACGGCCGAGAAATGGGTCACTGCCGCCGTATTCCTTCCTCATGAGGCCGACCCCGAAGCGTACGCCGCCGAGCTCGGTGTGCCCTACGAACGCTGGATGCGGAAGCTCGGCAACCTCGAGGTCAACAACGGCGCGATGATCGCGATGGACTACCAAACGGGCGAGATCGTCGCCTACGCGGGCAGCGCCGGCTACTACCGCGAGGACGACGCGAGCCCGCAGTTCCAGCCCCAGTTTGACGTGCTCGGCGACGGCTGGCGCCAACCCGGATCGGCGTTCAAGCCGTTTAACTACGTCACCGGCATCAACGACGGGACGATGACTGCGGCCTCGATGTTCATGGACGTGACGACTACCTTCGACAACTCGAGCGGTTACACGCCCAAGAACTACGACCTCCTGGAACGCGGTCCGATGCGCATGCGCAGCCATCTCCAGATGTCGCTGAACATCGGCGCCGTCAAGGCCCAGGCGATAAACGGCGTCTCGCGCGTCTTCGACATTGCGCAGCGCTTCGGGATGTCGTTCCAGACCGCAACACCACAGGCTGGCCTGTCGCTGACGCTCGGAACCGAGGTCTCGCATCCGCGCGACGTGACGACGGCCTTCGGAACGCTCGCCAACAGCGGCCAGCGCGTCGGCTTCACGCACATCCTGCGCATCGCCGATTCGGCCGACACAGATCTCGTACCGCCGTACGTTCCCACTGCCCAGGAGGCGGTAGTCAGCCCGCAGGCGGCCTATGTGATGACCAACATGCTGGCCAGCAACACCGACCCCCAACAGAACGAGGTATGGGGCAACTTCGCGCTGCAGGGACCGGGTGGTCGGCGGGAGGGGGGGGGGAAGAGGGGTAGAAAACAAGAAGACAAAAACACCACT
>JBPCLD010000219.1:0-5412 GCA_051003655.1 Candidatus Limnocylindrales bacterium
CGCCCCTCCAGGGTCAGGCCAGGTCGGCAGCCGGCGAACCGGGCGCCGGCCCATCGAAGCTGCGGGCCGCCCGCGCGCCGTGCTGGCCGAGCAGCGGGATCGGTCGAAGGTCGGGATCGCCCGCATCGCGGACGTCCTGTGCCCAGGTGGTCTTCACGAAGGCGTCCACGATCTCGGGGTCGAACTGGACGCCTGCAAACTTCCGCAGCTCGGCCAGCGCCTGCTCGTTCGACAGCGCCTTGCGGTACGGCCGATCGGCCGTCATTGCCTCGAACGCGTCGGCGACATGGAGGATGCGCGCGAGCTTCGGAATCTCGTCGCCCATCAGCCGATCCGGGTAGCCCGAGCCGTTGTACCACTCGTGGTGATGCCGAATGACCGGCAGCTCGGGCGCAAGCCGATCGACCGGCCCAATGATCTGTGCGCCCAGCACCGGGTGCGCGTTCATCGTGATCCGCTCCTCGCGGGTCAGCTTGCCCTGCTTGAGCAGGATGCTGTCGGGTACGCCGATCTTGCCGACGTCATGCAGGAGTCCGCCCCACTCCAGGGCCTCGAGCTCACCCGCCGACACGCGCATCTGCCGCCCGATGTCGACCGAGATCGTCCGCACCCGCTGGCTGTGCTTGCTCGTGAACGGATCGCGCTTGTCCACCGCCTCGGCCAGCGCCCCGATCGTCTGCGTGAACATCTCCCGCATCTCGACGAACCGCTGATACGCCACCCGCGTCGTGAACAACGGCAACCCAAACAGCAGCGTCGTCCACCAGCCCCCCTCGCCTTGGTACATCCGGGCCATCAGCCAGCCCAAGGGAGCAAGCGCAGCCAGGCTTACAGCGAAGCCACCGAGATCCGCCAGCACAAGTTCGCGGAATGCCGCTCCTGTTCGAACGGCCACGAGCCCTGACGCAAGCACCAGGTTCAGGATGAAATACACGGAAGCGCCGATCATGGTTACGGCCAGGTCGAGCGCCAGATTCGAATTCGCAGGTTGAAGCGCCGAGATAACGAGCCCGCATGCAATCGCAGGAAGGACGATGCCTCCGTGGTTAGCGAGCGTCCCGTACCACGGGATGCGACCGCGGATTTCCCGAAGTTCGGTTGTCCCTATCAACGCCACCCAGGCACCAGCCGCAGGTCCGCCGAGGTTGATCGCAGCGATGATTGGAGCGATCGAAACCGCGATGAGGATCCCTCTGGGCATTCGAACCGGGAGCGCGGAGGTCAAGACTGCAAGGGCTGTCCAGAAGAGGATCCCGGCCACGCGATCGATGTCGGATACGCCGAATCGACCGTCGACTTCCAAGCCGATCTGGTCACGGACGGGAAACACAAGACTCGTGACCACGAGCGCCAGCGCGCTCAAGATCACGAGTCCCGTTACATATGTCCTAAGGGATTGCGGCATCTAGTCCCCGACTCCTCGCCCTACGTCCCCCACGAATCTAGTTCGAATGGGTCCCGGGCGGAATGGGACTAAGGTACCTACCAACCCTTGATGGATGCGCCTCCAGCAAGAGCCACGGTCGCGATCGCGCTTAGGGTCACGAACAGACGGTAGAGCTGGTATTTCATCGTATTCCTCGACTACCAGCCCTTGATGCTGTGCTCTGAAGTCACGCTCGTCCTCCTTGCGGTCCTCGCGTCCCCCTTCAGAAACACGAAAACCGACCAGACACTTGGGGTCGGTCGGTTGCACTACTCGCTCAGCTCCACCCTAAGTGCCCATTTCAGGTGGAACCTCGGCGCGTCCGAGCGTTGGATTGATAGAGCCTTGTAGTACCGAAGTACCACGTAGCGGGCCGGACTATAGGTATGGCCAACTGCACCGGTCAATACGCATGTGTACCTATCGCCACCTCGAGACGGGCTCAGACGTCGGCGAAGGCTACTGGATCCGCGCCCAGTTCTCGCATGGCCTGTGCATAGTGACCGTACTGTTCCGCGGCAGCGGCGTGTGCTCCCGACAAGCGATATAGGCGAACCAGCGCCACCTGGATCTCTTCTGCCTCCGCATCCACTTCCGCGGCGCGTTCGGCGAGGAAGATTCCTCGGCCAAAGTGGCCGGTGTCGAGGTCGATGCGTATGGCGTGTTCCATGACTCGCAGGTAGGCGGCGTGGAGGGCGTCCCGGAACGGGGCTGACCAGTCCTCGTAGGCGAAGTCGAGCGCAAACCTGCCGCGGTACTCATTCGCCAAGGCGATCGCCTCGGCCGGCGAAGGTGGCCCAACCATCGCGCGGACAATTTGCTGGCATCGATGGCTGCGGCTATCTACAAGTTCGGGATCCAACCAGATTGTCTCGCCGTCTTGGCCAACGAATCCCGGGCTCGTGTCCTCGATGTATTCGGGTTCAAACACGCGACGCAGGAAGTACACGGTCTGGTTCAGGGAATTCAGGGCTGATCCAGGGTCATGGTCGGGCCACAAGCTGTCGATGACCTCCTCGCGCGTGGACGCAAATCTCGACTTTGACAGTAGGAGACAGAGGAGGGCGAGCACCTTTCGCCGAACCTCACCACCCTCAATGGTCCGGTGTCCGGCGAGGATCCTGACACGCCCGAGGTCTTCGACGACGACGCGGTCGGCCAAGCGTCGCGCAAGCTGGTATCCGAGACGCATGGCGCTCCGATCACGCATCCCTTTGCCCGCGTCGCGGAGCCTCTGAATGTCTTGCGTCTCACCGATGGCTTCCACCAGGGGAGCGGCTGCACGCTTGTCGTTGGGGTCGCTCGAGTCCAACAAACGTCGGGCGGCATCCCTCCAGCGCCACGGCCGAGTCTCGGCCTCTTTGAGGACATAGCGAGCGCCCTCGGCATCCAAGTCTCTGAGCCTCGCGACCACGCATTCGGCGAGCATGCTCAGGACCACGGGACTCTCGTCCCCAACATAAGCGATCGCTGCGGACGGGTCGCTTTGCCGGTCCGCAAGCGCCGCGAGCGTCGCGCCGTATCGAGCCCAGAGATGGGCTCCTTGTCTCCTCGACAAGGTTGTGCCAACCTCGAGGGCCGCGTGAGCCGCGGGATCTGCATCGAGGGCCAAGACCAATCCTTTAGCGAGGTGGCGTCGCGCCTCGAACGCCACCGTCGACGTCGGTTGCTCGAAGCGGAGCAGCGCGAGATCGGCCCGCGCGCCTTTGAGCTCCGACTCCCGAGCACGCAAGAGGACGCGCGTTAGGAGACCCTGCTCCGCGTGGTCTGTTGAAGGGACCTCCGAGCTAGCACCCTCCATCACAGCCAAGCCACGTGAACTCTCGCCGAGCAACGCTTCGGTTTGCCCAATCTCTATCGCAAGTTCTAGGGCTTGCCCCGCGGCCGCCGAGGCTGAGGCCCTGCCAGACTCTTCGCGCGAACCCTCGATATCTCCGATATAGGCGAGGGCCGCTGCGCGAGCCAAACGGGCAGAAACCAAGTCAACGCCGGCTGAGGTCGAGGAGAGCAGCTCGATCGCATGGTCGGCATCCGCGAGACCTTGATGAGGATCGGCCATCGCGATGCTCAGGTAAGCCAGATTCGACAGGGCAACCCCTAGGTAGTGCGGCTCCTCGCGTCGACTCAGCGCTGAGGACAGATCGCGGAGCTCCCGTACCGCGACCTCAAGAGAGCCGCTGACCGATGTCTCCATCATCCGTTGAAATGCACGGCCGATGGCAGCCATTTCCGGGCGGGCCGTCGGCTCGAGAAGCCGGCCCGCCTTGAGCGCGCCGACCACGTCGCCAGCGAGCGTGCGGGCGGAAGCGAGATTGAGGAGGACGGCGGTCGAACCGGGTTCGGCGGCCCAGGCTTGCTCGGCGAGGTCGAGGCCCTCGTCGACGGCGGCGTGCTGCTGAGCGAGGCGCGAGCGAAGGACGAGGCCGGCAGCCCCGGCGAGGCCACCGCTCGTCAGGGAATCGGAGAGCTCCTGGGCTGCTGCGTACGCACCGGTCGCGAGGACGTTCTCGATCGCACCAGCGAGCACTCGGCGTGCGTCGTCCTCGTGGGCGCTGGCGAGGTAGTGGCGGCCCGCGATCCGCCAGTCGACCGCCTCTGCTGCCCGGGCGACGCGTAGGTGGATCGAGCGCACACCGTCATCGCCGAGTGCCCGAGCGAGTCGGGCCTGCAGGAAGTCGCGCACGAGGGGATGCGCCCGGACCAGGTGCCGCGACGTCGAGTCGCCCCGCCCGAACAGCCCGTGCCGCTCACCGTCCTCGATCATCAACCGCGTCTCGGCTGGGTCCACCTCCGCCGCGACCGGCCCGAGGACCAGGTCGACCGTTTCGAGCAGTGACGTCCGCATGAGGAACTGCTGGAGCTGGGGCGAGAGGTCGCCGACGACCTCCTCTGCGAGGTATTCGTACAGGTGGCCCTCCGCGCCACTCAATGAGGAGATGAACGTCCGGACCTGGCCCGGATTGCGGTCATGCAGCGCCGCCCGCACGAGCTGGAGCGAGGCGGCCCAGCCCTCGGTCCGACGACTCAGCTCGGCCAGGACAGCGGGCTCGAGCCGCATCTCGTAGGTCTCTCGGAAGAGGCGCTCGGTCTCGACGGCATCGAACCGCAGGTCGTCGGTCGACAGCTCGGCGACCTCGCCCAGCGCACGCAGGCGGGCGAGTCGCACGGGCGGCTCGCGCCGGCTTGCGAACACGAATGACATGCGGTCAGGCCCGCGCGTCAGCAGCTCGCGCAGGATGTGCCGGACGTCCGGCGAGTCGTCGACCAGGTGGAAATCGTCGAACACGAGGGCCATCGCGTCATTTGGCGTTCCGGCGAGCTCCCGCAGGAACGTGTCGAGCACCGCGTCGAGTGGCGGCGCCACGGTTGCGGTCTCGCGCAGCAGGGCACTCGTCGCGGCGCCGAAGTCCGGCACATGGATCCGGACGGCCGCCACGAGATGAGCGATGAACCCGACCCAGTCGCGGTCGCCCCGGTCGAGCCGGTACCAGAGCACCCGCAACCGGGTTCGGCGCGAGAAGTCGGCGAGGAGCGTCGTCTTGCCGTAGCCGGCCTCCGCGATCAGCAGGACGGCGCGGCGGTGGATCTTGACCGACAGCCACTCGAGCAGGCGGTCGCGGGCCAGCGTCTCCTCGCGGAGCGGCGGCGCCTGCACCTTGCTGGCCTGAACCGGGTACTCGGGCATGGTGCCGAGGTGCCCTCCGGTGAACGCGAGGCTGGCAACGACGGGAGCGGGGCGGCCCGCCTCGACAACGAGTCGAGGTCGCCGTCGCCGAGGTCGCGGGTCCCGCCGCTCGGGCGGGGGCAGCTCGGGGCGCGACTCGTCCGGCTGCTCGCGCTCGATCGGCCGACCAAGCGGCGCGAACGATAGGGAGGCGTGACGGCGCGTGTCAACGGCGCCGCCCGCGGATCGGCTGGGCATGCCCGGCCTCTTGGCGCCGACGGCTCACCGCTCGATTACGGCACCGTGGATTACCTGTGGCCAG
>JBPCLD010000220.1:0-4798 GCA_051003655.1 Candidatus Limnocylindrales bacterium
TCGCGGAGGCACATCGCGGGGCGGCCGGCCTTCACTCGGAGGAGGGCGTCGGCTCAACCTTCTGGATCGAGGTTCCCCGCGCCGGCGCCTGAAGCGCGTGAAACGACCGATGCGCCCCGGTCGCCCCGAGACGCATCGGCGAAGCGGAGGAAAGAGCCGGATGGGGACTCTCCACTGACACCGTACGACTCCCACATCAAGCGTGCGTGAACTGCACGGCCCCAAGTTTTCGCGACGCGCGGACGCTGTACCCTCTCGAGCATGAATGTGTCCGAGCTCGCCGCCCGGGCAGGCATCGCACCGAGCGCAGTGCGCTTCTACGAGCGGACCGGCGTTCTACCCCATGCGGCGCGTCGCCCGAATGGCTACCGCGCCTACGGAAACGATGATCTTGCCCGCCTCCGTCTAGTGGTGACGCTGCGCCGGCTGGGCGTGGACGCCCGCGAAGCAGGACGCCTGGCAGGGATCTGCGTCGAAGGAGGTGTCGACTCGGTCGCCGGCGATCTGCTGCAGCGGATCGGAGCGCAGCGCGACGCCATCGCCCGCCAACGCGCCGAACTCGATCAATTGGAGGCCGAGCTGATCGACCTCGAGCTGACCGCCCGGATGACCGTCCGTCAGGCAGCCCCCGCGAGAAGAGCTGGTACCGCGAAGGCCATTCGCGTCGTCTTCATCTGTACCGGCAACTCGGCGCGCAGCCAACTGGCCGAGGCAATCCTCCTGCACCTGGGTGGAGAAGACTTCGAAGCGCACAGCGCCGGAACGCAACCCCAAGGCATCCATCCATTGACGATCGAGGTGCTGGCCGAGATCGGCATCGACTGGAGTTCCGCGCGGTCGACCTCGGTCGACGAGATTCTCGACGCCCGCTTCGACTACGTGGTCACGGTCTGTGACCGCGCACGCCGAGTCTGTCCCAGATTTCGCGGCGAGCACGACTCGCTGCATTGGGGGCTCGACGATCCAGCCAAGGCGACGGGAACCGAGATTGAGCAGCGGGAGGCATTCCGCCGCACGCGCACAGAGCTGACGATGCGGCTGGGCCCGTTCATGGAACTGGCACGTTACGCGCGGCGATCCACCATCGCCTCCCAAACCTGACGCTCAGGACATGAGCCGCCTTCCACGCGCCGTCGATCCTTGACATGTAAGTGTGTTTAAGGTTTACCGTCGCGGACAGGCGCGAGGTGAGGTCCATCAACGCGCCGTGCACGGTGGAGGAGCTGTCTCATGGCCATCGAACCTCCGGTGTCCGCCTCCCTGTGGGAGCGCGCGCAGCTTGCCGGTATCAATCGGCGGCGATTCATCCAGCTGCTGACCTTCGGTGGCGCCGCCGCGGTGCTGGCCGCCTGCGAAAGCGCGATCCCGTCCCCGTCGGCATCAGGAACCGTGACCAGCGCCAGCGCCGCGGCGTCCGGCGCGGCGAGTGCGAGCGCTGCTCCGAGCGCGAGCGCGGCGCCGACGGCGATGTTCGTGAAGTCCGAGGAGCCGTTCCTCAAGGTCTTCGACACGGAGCTCGGCACTCCGTGGTGGCAGCAGAGCTCGTTCGTCACGCCCTACGAGCACTTCTACGTTCGCAACCGCTACGCCACTCCCGTCGTCGACGCGAGCACCTGGGAGCTGCGGGTCCACGGTGACGCCGTGTCTGAGGAGCTGACGCTCACCTACGACGAGCTCATCGCCCTGCCGTCGGTCAACGCGCCGCGGGTGATGGAGTGCTTTGGCAACGGCCGCACCGTGAACCGCGAGCAGCTCGACTATGACGTCCAGGGCGGCAATTGGGTCTTCAGCGACGTGAGCCAGGGTGAATGGACCTACGTGCCGATCCAGGTCATCCTCGATCGCGTTCGCCCGACGTCGCAAGCGGCGCAGCTCCTGTTCTGGAGCGGCGTCGACGGGCCGGACACCGGACGGCCGATCGACATGACCGAGATCAATTCGCGCTCCGACGTCATCGGCCTGGCCTACAAGCTGAACGGGGTAGACCTCCCGCCCGACCACGGTGGTCCGGTGCGCGCCCTCGTCCCCGGTTGGGGTGGCGCGGCCAGCATCAAGTGGCTGACCGAGATCCAGATCAGCTCGCACGGCTTCTGGACGCGGATGCACACCCGCGAGGAGGTCTACATCGGTGACGACTACCCCGCCGAGGAGCCCGGTCCCGAAGACGAGTTTCTCGGGGCGGTGGCCGAGGACATCCGTGGCCAAACCGGCAAGGAGCTGTTCGTCAAGAGCTGGCTGGCAATCCCGTACGTGATCCGTATCTCGGAGCCGGCCGGCAACTACCCTCTCGACGTCGGCGAAGTGCCGCAGTTGGCGAGCGGTGCGCAGATGATTCGCGGCTACGCCAACGCCCCGATGTCGGGCATTGCCAAGGTCGAGTACAGCGTTGACGATGGTGCCTGGCAGGCTGCAACGCTGGTACCACCGTTCGATCTGCCGTACAGCTGGGTCCGCTTCGAGTTCGAGTGGGACGCGCCTGCCGGCACCCATGACCTGCGGACTCGTGCGACCGACAATGACGGGAACGTGCAGCCCGAGACGGTGGTCTTCAACGAGCTCGGCATCAACTGCAACGCAATCGCCAGGTTCGAAGTTGAGGTGGCCTAGCTGGGCGCCGGCCGCAACGTTGGCCATCGTCCTGGCTGGCTGTGCCGGATCGGAGGACCAGTCGCCATCCGCACAAGACACCGATCCCGCCGCGACCGTAGGAATTTCCGACGCGCCTTCCGGCGAGCAGCTGGCCCGCGGAGCGGACTTCTACGCGGCCAGTTGCGCCAGCTGCCACGGTGCGGACGGTGAGGGCGATATCGGGCCCGCTCTGGTGGGCGAGCGTTATGTCTTCCGTTCGCGCGGCACGGCGCAGGGCTTGTATGACTATGTCAGCGAAGCCATGCCGTTCGATGCGCCCGGTAGCCTGCCCGAGCAGGAATACTGGGACATCCTCGCCTGGATCCTCGATCAGAAC
The DNA here is from genome assembly GCA_051003655.1 of Candidatus Limnocylindrales bacterium. Classification (GTDB taxonomy): domain Bacteria; phylum Chloroflexota; class Limnocylindria; order Limnocylindrales; family CSP1-4; genus JALYGJ01. Next base: position 2,966 of record JBPCLD010000220.1, read on the forward strand.
GACCTCCTGTCGGGGGGGACCGAGCTGGGTCCGGAGAATGCCGCAGATGTCAACGTCAACCCTTGAGGCCATCTTCGTGGCCGAGACGTCCGGCGCACCGATGCGGCGAGTCGATTCGGCCCGGGCCGTCGCCGGACGGGGCATCAAGGGCGACCGCTATTTCCTGGGCGCACGACAATCTCCTGAACGTCGTCGTCACGGTGGCGATCTCACCCTGATCGCCGGCGAGGTGCTTGATGAAGTTCAGGATCTTGGCATGCGATTCGACGCCGGCCTCAGTCGTCGCAACCTGGTGGTCCGCGGGATGGATCTCGACCGGCTAATCGGGCGGCGCTTTCGCGTCGGCGATGTTGTACTGGAGGGCATCGAAACCTGCGAGCCCTGCCTGGAACTGACGAAGGCCTGCGACGATCCCGGCGTCCTGCGCGCGCTGGTCCATCGCAGTGGCCTGCGCGCCGTCGTCCGAATTGGCGGCGAACTGCGCATAGGCAACCAATTGGCCGTGGAACCGAGGATTGCGGAGCCACCCGCGGTCTCCGCGCGGTGCCGCCACCGCTGATCTACCGCATCGAGATGAACTACATCGGAGGTTTGAAGCATGCCGCTTGGAGGGGCTGAGGTGGTCCTGATCCTGATTGTGGTGCTCATCATCTTCGGGCCCGGAAAACTTCCTCGCGTGGGCGAGGCGATCGGACGAAGCATTCGAGAGTTGCGGAAGGCGTCGACCGAGGACGATCCGGACGGCACAAGCACGAAGCGCGGCTGACGCACCCCCGCTCAGCGAGCCTACCCGCGAACGGCGGTGGGAGCCTGGCGAGGTACGTCGTCGCGGCTCGCAGCCAGGATGAAGATATGCAACCGGTTTCGAATGTCGTCGCGGACCTCGCGGAACACCGACAGTCGCTCTTCGTCGGTGCCCTCGGCGCTGGAGGGATCCTGGATGCCCCAATGGGCGGGGTTGGTCACGCCGGGAATATTCGAGCATTCGGTTCGCGCGCGGTCGCAAACGGTGATCAGCCACTCGAACTCCTGACCGGCGAACTGGTCGAGGCTCTTACTGCGCTGACCCCGGATGTCGATCGCTATCTCGTCCATGACTGCGATCGCCTCGGGCCGGATCTCGCCCGGTTCGGTCCCTGCGCTGAACACATCGAAGATGTCGCCGCTCCAGGTCCGCAGCATGCCTTCCGCCATCTGTGAGCGTGCGCTGTTGTGCGTACACACGAAGAGAACGCGCTTCTTTGGCATATCACCACGCTATTCCTTGAACCTACTTCATGGTCAAGCGTCGGTGCAGACGAGACCCGCCGCAGATTCCGCGTCAGGACAGGCTCAGTGAGGATTCCAGAAACGCGAGCACGTCGGCACGCTCGTCGATCAGCTTGCTGACCGGCTTCCCGAGGCCATGACCGGCATCGGTATCGATGCGGATGATGATCGGCGCGTCACCGGACTGGACAGCCTGAAGCGCGGCAGCGAACTTGAACGAGTGACCGGGAACGACGCGATCGTCGTGATCACCGGTCGTGACCAGCGTCGGGGGATAGCGCGTCCCATCCCGGATGTTGTGCAGCGGCGAGTAGGTGCGCAGCGTGTGGAACTGGTTCGCGTCGTCGGACGAGCCGTAGTCGCTGGTCCAGCCCCAGCCGATGGTGAACCGGTGGAAGCGCAGCATGTCCATCACGCCCACCTCCGCGATCGCCGCTCCGAACAGCTCCGGATGCTGCGTGATGCTGGCTCCCACGAGCAGGCCCCCGTTCGAGCGACCGCTGATGCCGAGCCGATGCGCCGATGTCCATCCGGAAGATGCGAGCCAGCGAGCGACCGCCGCAA
>JBPCLD010000221.1:0-4826 GCA_051003655.1 Candidatus Limnocylindrales bacterium
TGTCCGGCGGCACCCGCGAGACGGGCCGCGGTGTTGACGATGTCGCCGAGCGCGGTGAACTCGACGTGCGCGGCGCCAACCGCACCGACGTAGGCGATGCCCGATGCGACGCCCGCCCCACCTGGCAGCCACGGGCCTCCCGGCTGGCCATGTCCGGTCGCCTTCAGGACCGCGCGGGCCGCCTCGAGGGCGCGAGCAGCGTGCGCGTCATAAACGAGCGCAGGGATGAAGATCGCGATCACCTCGTCACCGACGAACTTGTCGAGGATCCCGTCCTGCTCGACGAAGATCTCCGCGGCGGCACGGTAGAAGCGGTCCAACAGGTGCCGGAATTCGGCCGAAGGCATGTGCTCTGCGAGTGACGTCGAGCCGCGAACATCGGCGAACAGCAGCGAGCACTCGATCTCGGCGCCGCCCCGGGCATTCTCGAGGAGGGCGAAGCATTTGCCACAGTACCGGCGGTTGCGATGCCACTCACCGCGACCCATCTGCCGCATCAGCGGAACGAAGAGGCCGCGGAACGGCGCCGCACAGAACTCGCAACGCGGGGTTCCTGGCAGGTGCTTGAGCCACCGTCGGGCGTCGCGATAGACGGGCATCGTCCCGGTCAGCAGCCCACGCCAGAGTTCTTCGACCTCCGCCGATGGGCCGGCGACTGGCTCGACCGGATTCATGGTGCGGCGAGGATATGCCTCGACGCTCGTTAATACCCTTGGGCGGGCTCGACCGCGGAAAGGTCGAGCCGTGCGAGCCGCTGGGGATCCACGAAAAAAGTCGAGCTCCCTGATCGCGTTCGGTGAGAAGCTGGCGCTGACGACGGCGTAGAGTCGACCACCGGCGAAGACGACGATCCCGGCCGAGCCATTCACGAGCGCCTGCCTCGCCCCGGATACGAGGTGACGGAAGGTCATCGCCTGGCGCACGACGGCCTCGACGCCGCGAACCGCGCGGGTCCGTCCAAGTGGGCTCGTGCCGGCGCCGGCGTCCGCCCTAACCACGATCCCGGGATCGAGCACCTGGCCGAGCGCCCCGAGGTCGCCGTCGCGGGAGGCGGCGAGGAAGGCGTCGACGAGCTCCCACTGGCGCTCGAGCGGCACCGAGGCCGATGCCGTCGCACCGCGGACTCGCCGCCGAGCCCGACTGGCGAGCTGCCGCGTGGCCTCCGGCGTCCGCTGCACGATCGGGGCGATCTGGTCGAACGGCAGGCCGAACGTGTCGTGGAGGACGAACGCCAGCCGCTCGGCGGGGTTGAGGGTCTCGAGGACGATGAGCATCGCCAGCCCGACCGAGTCCGCGAGCAGCGCCTCCTCCTCCGGGGAGGCCGAGCTCCTCGAGCGGCTCCTCGCGCCGCGACGCCCGGCTTCGAAGCCGATCCAGGCACAGGCGCGCCACGATCGTCGTGAGCCAGGCGCCGAGGTTGTCGACCTCGGTGACGTCGGCCCGGCTGGCGCGCAACCACGCGTCCTGGACGGCGTCGTCGGCCTCGGACAGCGAGCCGAGCATGCGGTAGGCGACCGCCCGCAGGTGCGGTCGGTGCCTCTCGAATCGCTCGGCAAGCAGGTCGCGATCAGCCATCGGTCACGTTCTCCGGTGAGGGTCCGTCAGTCCAGTGACGAAGGCAACCACGCCGAACGTGACAAGCATGACCCTGATCGAAGGAAGGAACGCCTCATGACCACCGCACCCGCGCTCGTGCGCGCCTCGAACCCGCTCACCAGCCGCCTGCTACGCCTCGGCATGCCGATGGGCCCGAACGTCCTGCTCACCGTCAAGGGCCGCACATCCGGCGAGCCAAGATCTGCCCCGGTCGCCATTGTCGAGATCGATGGACGGCGCTGGATCATGGGCGCGTATGGCGAGGCGCACTGGGTCCAGAACCTGCGGGCTGCCGGCGAGGCTGACCTGCTCACCCACGGGCGGACCGAGCACGTTCGCGCCACGGAGCTGGATCGCGCCGCGGCCGTCGAGTTCTTCCGCCACACGCTGCCCGGCTTCATCGGCCGGCTGCCCTGGTTCGGCCGAGCGTTCGGTCGGGCCCTCTTCAGCCTGGTCGCGCGGGAGATCGTCCACGATCCGGAGCGCGCGGCCCTGACCCGCCCGGTGTTCGAGCTGCTGCCAGCCCGCTAACGTGGACGCCCTTGGACTCCCGTGTGGTCCCGCGTAAGCGCGTTAGCCGCGGCGGATTTGGCTCACGATCGTCTGGTCCTTGATCTTCTTGTCGTTGCCAGAAGGAACGCCTTGCTGAGGATGATGGTGAGCGTCGGGTCGTCGTCGAACGGCAGGAACACCTGGTGGGGGGCACCCTCGCCGCGCGAAGGAACGATGCACAGGTACGTGTCCGACGGGTCCATGAGGATGTTCCCGCTGCCGAGGTGGATCCGGTAGCTTCGGAGCTCGCCGCGGACGGAGAGCCAGCGATCCTTGAGCGACAGCCGATCGGCGATTGCGGGGCTCTTTCGTGAACAGCGTAGGCTCTTCTACGTTGCGTTCACGCGCGCGCGTCGCCACGTCTATCTGGTGTCGTCCGAGTGGGCACGGAATGACAAGGTTCCCGATCCCAAGATCACGATTTGTAGGAGAGATCAGGGAACGCCTCGCCTCCGCCTAGGCGTCTGGGACCACACGCTAATCACGCCTACCGCGAGCGTACGACCTAAGGATCCTCGCGAGAGCAGAGCCATAACGATCTCGGATCTCCTGCTCTTGGTGCCATTCGAAATGGAACGGCGGTTCGTTCATAGCGCGGAAGGGAAGAAGGATAAACTCATCAAAGCACGGCTCAGCCGTTGCTATGAGTCGACGTTCCGCCTCTGGTGCTTCACGAGAGGGGTGCGGTCCATACCTCCCAGTCGGATATGCACGCGGACCTCGAACGACACATACCGGTCCGCGAGGTTTAGGCCTACGACACCGACAGCTATGGCATCGGGGCTCTTCGTGCGGAAGTGCCGAGCTTGACCGCAGAGATCACTAATCACTCGGTCGATTTGCTTGATCATTGCCTTGGCGAGGATTTTCACCTCGGCTCCAATGTCTACCTCCGAGGTCGGGGCAATTGATACGATGTGACCTTCGTATGCCCGTGCTGTGTAGCCCGGAACGATTGGACCGAACGAGCCATCACCACGGCGAACCTTGAGCCCTGGGCTTACGCCCTTAGGGTTCAGGGCAGAGCGGCCATCATCAACATCGCCCCGAAATACGCCGCGCTCATCCAGGCCATAGAGGTCGTCAAAGAGGTAGTCGGCGATCCGGTTGCCGAGCTGGGAGTTGCGATGCAGATATGGCCCGTTGCGGAATGTGTCCTCGAACTTCTGTAGCAGCCTGAATTCGGTCATAGGACCGATGCTACGCGGCTTCGATCGCCGTAGTGTCGAGGGCTCCGTCAGAGAGGCTGGCGGATGCAGGCATCTTCTTGCGGAGCCGGTCGACCGACATCCTCAGGTACTCCTGATCGATTTCGACACCCAACGCTGTTGCGGCCATGCTCGGCGGCCGCAAGGCTGGTCGTACCGGTTCCAACGAATGGATCCAGGACGGTATCCCCGACGAAGCTGAACATCTGGATGAGTCGCCCGGCGATCTCGAGCGGAAACGGAGCCGGATGGTCGCGCGTTGAAGCACCCGTGATCCCATTCCATATCTGTTGGAACCAACGGCGGTGGTTCTCGGCCGAGATGAGGCTCAGGATCCGAGTATCGAGGGATGGGCTTCGGTAGCCCCCTGGCTTCCGAAGGAGAAGCACGTACTCAACGTCGTTCTTGATCACGGCATTCGGCTCGTAGGGTTTGCCGAGGAAGCCACCGCCATTGCCGGTCGCCTCAAAGACGGCATTTGCGATCTTGTGCCAGATGATCGGTGCGAGGTTGTCGAAGCCAATCTTACGAGCGCGTTCAGAGATCGCCGAGTGGAGTGGAACCACCATGTGGCGCCCTTTGTTCTTCCGCCGGGAGAGGCAGACGTCGCCGACGACGCACACGAGTCGCCCGCCAGGCGCGAGAACACGGAGGCACTCTCGCCAAACCTTGTCCAGTTCACCAAGAAAGACCTCGTAGTCTTCCAGATGGCCGAGTTGCCCTTCAGACTCGTTGTAGTCCTTGAGCGTCCAGTACGGCGGCGAGGTCACGACCAGATGCACCGACGCGCTTGGAATGCCGGACAGGTCTCGCGCATCACCTAGAAGGAGTTGGTGACTCGTCGAAACGGACTGAACCGTGCTCTCGATCACCCGCGCGATCTCCGGGTCGCGCGCTAGTCGAGGCAGGTCGGTCTGTGGGTCATTTAGCTTGCCCGTTGCCGCTCGGACGATTGCTGCTGCTTCTTCGATATTCATGGCCGTGCTTTCCAGTCCAGACACCTTGTCGGTCATTGGCCCCACGGGAATTGGGGAGAAGCCCCCGTGGAGGAACGGGGGCTTCTCGGTCCGGTCAATGCGGTCTAAAGCTCAGCTGCAGCCGCTGGTGCTGCCGCAGTTGAGGCACTTGTAGCAAGAGCCGTTGCGAACCATGATCGAGCCGCAATCCATGCACGACGGGGCGTCGGCCTGGGTGGCGAAGGCGACCTTCACTCCACCGAGGTTGAGCGTGATCCCGCCGCCGTTGGTGGCCTTCGGGGCGTTGCCAGTGGTATGGCCGTTCGAATGCCCGTTGGAGTGCCCATTCGACGCACCGACGGTCGCCAGGTAGCCGAGCTCGACGCGCTCTGCCTTCGGTTCGACAGGTTGAACGGCCAGGGCGGTGGCCTTCGGCTCGTCGGTCGATGCAGACGCGGGTGACGCGCTTGTGGTCGACGGAGCCGCGTTCGCCGAAGGCGATGCCGAGATGGAC
>JBPCLD010000222.1:0-8212 GCA_051003655.1 Candidatus Limnocylindrales bacterium
TTGCGTTCCTGTTCGGATTCAACGCTGCTGGAGTCGACGGGAGCGGCGTACTGGCCGAGGGCGTGATCACAGCTAGCGATGTGAGAAGGCAGCCGGTGGGTACGACGGGGTGGCCGGATGGCGTCGCGAACTTCGCGGAGTTGATCAACAGGCTGCGCTCGGGTGGTGCGTACACCAACGTGCACACGCTGGTGTTCCCAGGCGGCAAGATCCGCGGCGCCATCGACTGACGATCGGCGCCCAGGCGCACAAGAACAACGGGAGCCGGCTCCGTCGGAGCCGGCTCTGTGTTGTCAGTGGTTCGAGGCCTTAGCCAACCGTCAACGCCTGCTCAGGGCTGAGCAGGAAAGGCGGCAGATATGCCGGGATGTTCGAGAACGGCAGCACATCAGGATGGAGCTCGATTCCCAGCCGATCGGCCATGAACGTCCGCCGCAGCTGGATGCGCCGCCAGGCGTCGGGATAGTGCTCTGCGTACTCCGCGCGCAGCGACTCGTCCGCCAGCGCGATGCCGTCCTCGATGTTGGTCGTGAAGTAGTCGGTGCCCGTGGCCGGGATGATGTCGACCTGCAGGGCCATCCCCGAGCGAAGCTCGACCTGCGACCCAGGCCAGACAGGTGAGTTGACCCACTCGTCCAGTTGGATCTGGTGGCCCGGGTTTAGGAAGATGCCGAAGAAGGGATCGCCCAGGCGGCGAGCGATGATCTCGTGCAGGACGCCGCCGGTCTGGCCGAGATGCAGGGCCCCGTACCACTCAGCCACCGCCTCGAAGTAGGGACCGGCCAGCTTTTCGATGTAGTCCCCGATCGGACCCGGAAGTTGACTTGAATCCTCGACCACCCAGCCGGCGCGGCAGTTCAACGCCCCCCAGATCCCGAACGCGGCGGTGAATGGATCACCCCGTGTGATCGGCCGTTCGGATGGGCTGAGCAGCCCGTAACGGGAGCGCACGCCGGCAGTGAGCATCAGGTGACACGACAGTGGCCAGCCATTCCAGCCCAGCAGCGCCACTGCTTCATGCTCACTCATATCCGGCTGGAGTCCGAAGATGAGGCGCCGCATACCCTGCGACGTCTGGCAGGCGGCCCACTCGAGCATCGCCAGCTGCTCGACCTCGTTGATCACGCGCAGGCCGTCGGCAGGGTCGATGAAGAGGCCTGTCGCGTTCTGGACGTGTTCCACGCCACCGGTAACGGTGCGCAGAGCATCGACGATGTAGGCAGGGACGTCGCTGCTCGCCGGGTCCGCGTACGTCTTCCAACCAACGATCCCGACGCGAGACCCGCGGCCGATTCCCTCTCCCGCGATGATCTCTGCGAGCGGCCGCGAGCCATCACGCGGCTGGCTGGGCAGACTGAAGTCCTGGAACATGTGCCTGCGCATCGACAACGGCGCGACTCCGGCCGTCCCCCAGCACTCGTTGCCGACCAGGATCGCCGGCTGCGCGGTCGGACCGATCACCAGTAGCGCCTCCTCGAAGCGCGGATCGAAACCGGTCAGATAGGAGATATTGGCGCTGTGCTCACGATCGGCATAGACGAGCAGCCGGTCGTAGCCGCGCAGTTCTATCCGTCCTCGGATCCGCTCCAGCCGTGCCGAGTAAATCTCGGGCGTCAGCTTTGGCATGGCGTCCGGCATGCCGAAGTCGGGCAGCGCCATCGGAACCAGGCGAGCGGTCATGGCACTACCTGCGGTAACGACGTTTCGCGCTCGATCAGCACGCGCTGATTGGCGGCCACTGCCTGCCACGGACCCACCTCGCCATCTGGCCACGTAATCCGCACGTCCGCAACGCTTGCCGCGCCGAGCCCGAAATGGATGGGCACAAGCTGTCCGCTCACGTGTCCACCGCCAACGGTCCTTTCCCTCAGCTGAGTGCGGCCCTCGACGCGCACCTCCAGCCACGCACCGATCGCCTCGCGATTGCCTGTCTGTTGGCTCACCGCAAGCGAGATCCAGTTTCCCATCGCGGCCGGCGCTTCGGGAGTGCCACTGCCGACGTTGCGCCATAGGAGGACGTTTTCACGGCGCACGACGACCACGAGATCGAGCAGGCCATCAGCATTGAAGTCGGCAAGGCCGCCTCCGCGGGCGCGACCGAAATCGACGATGCCGGCCGCCTGTGCGGCTTCCTCGAACGTGCCATCGGCCTGGCCGAGGAGGAGATTGCTCGGGTCGCGTGTCGCGTGCTCAGGCATTGCTTCGACGTTACCTTTCGCCACGAACAGGTCGATGAACCCGTCGTTGTTGACATCGGCAAACTCGTCGTGCCACGCCGTGGAGGGCATCGTCGTGTCGCCCTCAAACGGACGGTGCGCCGTCGCCCCGCGGCCCAGCGCGATGTCCTTGAAGTCGGGCTTGCCCGCGCCATCGGCCAGCGACTGGAGCTTGTTATCGGCCTGGCTCGTCAGGTAATAGTCGGGATATCCATCGCCGGTGACGTCGTAGCTGGCGATGCCCATGCCCCAGATGCGGACCGGCTTCCAGCCGTCCTGGCGCGTATACAGCGAGGGAGCGCCCTCTGACGGGATGTTCCAGAGCTGCTCCTCGCCGCCGCTCGCATCGCCGTAGTAGTGCCGGTCGTTGCTGATGCGCAGGTCACGACACCCCGCTCGCTCCCAATCGCTGAAGAGCATCGACAGCGCGCACCAGCCGGGCGCCAGCGCGACGGCCGGGTCGTACACCGCGCCGCTCGGGGCAGGCCTGAAGAGCTCGTTCGCCGAGCAGTGGAACTCGTTGGGGTCGGTGCTCGCGAGGTAGTTGCCAAAGGCAAGCGTCGGCCAGCTGCGGCCGGCGTCCCAGCGAGCGCTGAACGCGGTTGACCAGGATGGGCCAGCGTTGAAAGACCACGCCTCGTTGGCGCGTTCGAACCTGCAGGCCCCGAGCCCGCGCAACAGCACGTCCTCTCCGTAACGCAGGACGACGAGATCCGGCATTGCGTCCGAGTCGACATCCAACGGGTACGCCCCACGCACGGCATCGAGATCGGTCGATGGGTCCGCGCGGCGATCGAAGCGGAGCTCGCCACCCGGCTCGCTCATGTTGATGAATAGTCCGGCAGGGGCGCTCCCGCCGGCGAAATACAAGTCAGGCAATGCGTCCGAGTTGCAGTCAAAGATGGCAGCCCCACCGCCAACGAAGTACTCGAATTCGCCCTCGTAAGCGTGCTCGAGGCGCGCAGAAGCGGCCTCCTGGACGAAGCGCGGCGGTCCCGCCGCGTGCGGCGTCGCGCCGCGCGGAGCAAATGCGCCCGACGCGACCAGCCCCGCACCGACGATCACGGCGGTCGCGCACAGGACGCCGAAGACAACTACCCTCACGCCGGCAATTGAACCAACAAGTCTCGTGGCGCGTATCCTCGGGGCCCGTTCCGCATTCGAGGGGATGACGTGACGCCGGTTACTAGCGCAAAACGTCATGGTTTGCGGCGCGGCTTGCGCGGGGTAGTGATCAGCCTGGCCACCCTGTTAACGATCGCGGCGATCCCCGGCTGCAGCGCCCCGTTGCCATACGTCCTCGCCGGCTGCACGCCGTCGAATCCGAACGGCTATTCGGCGGCCCGCGTCTGGGACGAGCAGATCCTGAGCCTGATTCGCCAGGTAGTTCCGGCGCCGGGCGTGCACGCGCGCAATCTATTCCACCTCTCGGCTGCCATGTGGGACGCATGGGCGGCCTACGACCCCGCGGCGGACGGCTATTTCGTCATTGAGAAGCACCAAGCTGCAGACCTGAAGGCGTCGCGCGAGGCCGCGGTCAGCTATGCCGCGTATCGCATCCTCGGCTGGCGCTACGCCACGGTGGCCGATCTCCAGACCGCCAACGCGGAGCTCGACCAGACAATGGCCAACCTATGCCTGAAGACTGACTACGCGGCAACGGCCGACGATAATGCTGCCGCGCTGGGCAACAGGATCGCGGAGGCGGTCATCGCCTTCGGCCGCACCGACGGGGCGCTGGAGGACGAGCGTTACGTTGATGCGTCGTATCACCCGCGCAACGAACCCCTCATCGTCGACGCTTCGGGCGCCACTATGGCCGACCCCAACACCTGGCAGCCGCTCGCGTTAGAGAAGCAGCTCTCGCAGAACGGCCTGCCCATCCCGGGCAAGATCCAGGGGTTCATCGGGCCGCACTGGGGCCACGTGACGCCCTTCGCGTTACCCGCCTCAGAGGGCGGCACGCCGATCGATCCGGGCCCGCCGCCCCGTCTCGGCGATGCAGGAACGGATGCCGCATTCAAGCAGGCGGCCGTGGACATCATCCGATTGAGCAGCCAGCTCGATCCGGTTGACGAAGTGAGCGAGGACATCAGTCCGGCGTCGCTCGGCAACAACGCGCTGGGCACGAATGACGGCCACGGCTACGCGACGAACCCGGTTACAGGCCAGCCGTACCAGCAGCAAGTGGTGGCGCGGGCCGACTTCCAGCGCACTCTGGCCGAGTTCTGGGCCGACGGCCCCAAGTCGGAGACACCACCGGGCCACTGGAACGTCGTCGCCAACGCGGTTTCGGATACGGCCGGCTTTGCCCACCGGTTGGCGGGCCAGGGCGCCGAGGTGGACCGCCTGGAGTGGGACGTCAAGCTCTACTTTGCCCTGAACGGCGCCGTCCATGACGCCGCCATCGCGTCCTGGGGGCTCAAGGGTTTCTACGACTCGGCCCGCCCGATCTCGATGATCCGCTACATGGGCGGCCTGGGCCAATCAAGCGACTCCGAGGCTCCCTCGTACCATCCCGACGGTCTGCCGCTGGTTCCGGGGCTGCTCGAGGTGGTGACCGCCGAATCGAGCTCGCCAGGCGAGCGTCATGCCGACCTGGCTGATCAAGTGGGGGACATCGCCATCCTGGCCTGGCGAGGCTTCCCGGCCGACCCTGCCGTGGAGACAAGCGGGGTCGGATGGATCCGAGCGGTCGATTGGGTGCCCTACCAACGGGCCACCTTCGTGACGCCGGCGTTTGCGGGCTACGTATCCGGGCACAGCACGTTCTCGCGCGCCGCGGCCGAGGTGATGGCCGCGTTCACTGGTAGCCAGTACTTCCCGGGTGGGCTGTCGCAATGGACTACCCACGCCGGCGAGCTGCTTCACGAAGAAGGCCCGACGACCGACGTCACGCTCCAGTGGGCGAGCTACTACGACGCCGCCGATCAGGCGGGCATCAGCCGTCTCTACATGGGCATCCACATCAGCGCCGACGATTTCGAGGGCCGCAACATAGGCTCGCAATGCGGCCTCGAGGCTTGGGCCCTGGCCGGACGCTACTTCGCTGGCTCCGCTCGTTCCTGACTGAAGATCTGCTCCATGACGCGCATGTTGGCAGCGGCGTCGCGTGTCGGGAACTGGGGAGTCGCGCCGTCCAGGACGATCGCCGCGAGCTCCTCCGCCTCTAGCGTGTACGGGTCCGCCGCCGGGAACGTCAACCTCTCTGTGCGTGGCGCCACCGGCGGGTCGCCGCCGGCCGTAACGAAGATCTCGGTCGGCCGGTCCGGCGGAATGTTGAAGGGGATGCCGACCGAGATCCGCCCCTCGGTGCCATACACGTGGACGCGCTGGTCCGTCTCCGTGCGCGTCGAGCAGGTAAATGTCGCGCTTCCGCCTTCGAAATCGAGAATGGCGCTCGTCAGCACGTCGACGCCCGTGGCCGGATCGCGGATCACCGAAGACCGCACGCGTACCGGCTCGGTGCCGAAGAGCATCCGCGACAGGTTGACGTTGTAGCAACCGATGTCGTAGAGCGCCCCGCCGCCGGCGTCACTGATGTTGCGGATGTTGGCCGGGTCGTCGTTGTAGTACGAGAACCATGACTGGACCGCCATCAACCTGCCGATGCGGCCCGAGCCGACGACTTCGCGCACGGCCGCCCAGGATGGATGGAGGCGGTACATGAATGCCTCCATCAACGTCACTCCGGCCGCCTCGCACGCTGCGATCATATCTTCGGCATCCGCTGCGGTCAGGGCGAGCGGCTTCTCACACAGCACGTGCTTGCCTGCGTCCGCAGCCTTGTGCGTCCACTCCATGTGCATGTGGTTCGGCAGCGGGATGTAGACCGCGTCGACATCGTCGTCCGCCAGCAGGGCCTCGTACGTGTGGTGTGCCACAGGGATGCCGAGCTCCGCGGCCACCTCCTGGGCTCGCGCGCCCTCGCGCGACGCGATAGCCACCACGCGACAGCGCCGCGCTTTCTGGATTGCTGGGATGACCTTCGCCCGCCCGATGTCGGCGGTCGAGAGGATCCCCCAGCGAAGCTCGCTCAGCCCCACGACTGTTCGGTGACTGGCCTGAAGGCAATCTCCAGGATCCGGTGGTTGCGCGGGCGTGTGAGCACGAACAGAACGGCCTCGGCAACGTCCTCGGGACGCATCATCCCGGCGAGCTGAGGCATATCGGGTGTGCGTCCGCGGCCCATGGCAAAGTCTGTTGCCACGCCTCCGGGACAGATGTTCGTGCAGCGGACGCCCTTCTCGCGCAGCTCATGGTCGAGCGCGCGCGTGAGGCCCACCTGGGCGAACTTCGAGGAGCAGTACACCGCCTCGTTGGGCAAGCCCCGCCGCCCTGCCTCGCTGGCGATGGTCACCAGGTCCGCGGCATCGCTTCGCAACATGTGAGGCAGCGCAGCCCGGACCGAGTAGATGAGCCCTTTGACGTTGACATCGATCATCTCGTCGATCTGCTCGATGGGCGTATCGAGAAACGGCCCGTAGCCACCGACGCCAGCATTCCCGACAAGGATGTCCAGCTGCCCAAATCGCTCCACGGTCGCATCGACCATCGCCTGCATCGACGCAGCGTCGCGCACATCCGTCTCCCGAATCAGCGCGCCCTCGACGCCCGGATCCTCACCGCGGCGCGATGCGAGCCCGAGGCGGACCCCGTTCGCTGCGAGGAGCCGCGCCAGGGCCGCGCCGATGCCGCGGCCACCACCGGTAATGAGGGCTACTCTCCCCTCCAGACTGTTCATGATCGCCTCCACGTCTCACCTTTCCGTTAACAGAAACACGATGTAAAGTCCGCCTCGGACGGTGTAGCGTAAGAGGCTGGCCAAGCGTCCAGTTTCGGCGACGCAACCAAGAGGAGGAAATCAATACATGTCCTATCGGCGAGCGGCGGTGCTTTTCGCGGCGATGGTTTTCGTCGCTGCCGCCTGTAATCCATCGGGCGGGGCAACCACCCGACCCAGCGCAGCTGCGAGCTCAGCTCCCAGCGCCGCGACAAGCAGCGTTCCCAGCGCCCCGGCAAGCCAGGCTGCAGGCGAATGTGTGGTCGGTGTGTCGTACAACAACTACCAGGAAGAGCGCTGGGCGTTGAGGGACGAGCCCGCGATGAAGGCCGCGATCGAGGCCGGCGGCGGTACATACATCTCCAACGACGCCGATTCCTCGGAGGAGCGGCAGGCTTCCAACGTCGAGAACCTGATCACCCAGGGTGCCAACGTTTTGGTCATCCTGGCCCAGAACACCGACGCGATCCTGCCCGTCGTTGACGCCGCGATCGCCGACGGCATCCCTGTGGTGGCGTACGACCGCCTCATTGAGAGCCCCGATGTGCTCTACACGAGCTTCGACAACGTGCGTGTTGGCGAGATGGAAGCGGAAGCGGTTCTCGCCGTCGTCGATTCAGGAAACTTCGTGATCATCAAGGGCAACGGCGCCGACGCCAACTCGGACTTCCTGCGCCAGGGCTACACCAATGCCGGCATCCCCGACGAGGGCCAAAGCAGCGACACGATCACCATCGTCGGCGAGACCTACACCGACGACTGGGATCCCGATCTGGCCCAGGACTCGATGGAACAGTTCCTCACCGCAAACGACAACGACGTTGACGCCGTTCTCTCCGAGAACGACGGCATGGCCGGTGGCGTAGTTGCGGCTCTCGAGGCTCAGGGCCTTGCCGGGGAGATCCCGGTTTCGGGTCAGGACGGCGATCTGGCAGCCCTCAACCGAGTCGCATTGGGCACCCAGACGGTCAGTGTCTGGAAGGATTCGCGCGAGCTCGGCACGGCAACGGGCGAGGCCGCAATCCAGCTGTGTGCAGATCCGGATCCCGCCGCCGTTGATGGCACCGAGGCCTTCACGACCCCGGGCGACAACGAAGTCAGCTCGATCCTGCTCGACCCGATTCCGGTCACCGCGGACAACCTCGACGTTGTTCTCGATGCCGGTTGGATCGATGAGGCGACCTTGTGCCAGGGCGTGCCGGCCGGCACGAAC
>JBPCLD010000223.1:0-3316 GCA_051003655.1 Candidatus Limnocylindrales bacterium
GGCTGAGGCCGAGGAGGAGCGCGCCGCCGAGGATGCGCGAGCCGGTGGAGGGGACGCGCTCGTCGGTCGCAACGGGCCGGAGCACGACGAGGCCGCGTTCGCCATCGACGACAGCCCGGTCCGCATCGCCATCATCGGCAGGCCCAACGTCGGCAAGAGCTCACTGCTCAACTCGCTGCTCGGCCAGGAGCGGACGATCGTCAGCGACGTGCCGGGAACGACTCGTGACGCGATCGACACCGCTTTCGAGTGGGCGGGACGCACCGTCCGCCTCATCGACACGGCGGGCATCAAACGAAGAGGCAAGGTGGCGTCTGGTCCGGCCGCGGACAAGTACGCGACGCTGCGGGCGCTGAAGGCAGTCGGACGGTCGGATATCGCGGTGATCGTGGTGGATGCTCAGGACGGGCTCACCGCGCAGGACGATCATGTCGCTGGATACGCGCTCGAGGAGGGGACCGGCCTGGTGATCGCGGTCAACAAATGGGACCTGATCGAGAAGGACGAGAACACGTTCGACGAGTACGCCGCCGTGATCCGTCAACAGGCGCCCTTCCTGGATAACTCTCCAATCATTGCCATCAGCGCGAAGACAGGGCAGCGCGTTGGACGCGTGCTCGAGGCCGCACTCGAGATCGCAGCGGAGCGACGCCGGCGCATCCCGACCGCACCGCTCAACGAGTGGCTGCGCGAGGTCACTCTCCGTCGCCCCGCACCTACCGTCCGGGGTCGTCAGCAGCGCTTCTTCTACGCGGCACAGGTCGCCACCGAACCGCCCACGTTCGTGGTCTTCGCGACCGATCCGCAGGCCGTCCACTTCAGCTACAAGCGCTACCTCGAGAACCAGCTGCGCCAGGCTTTTGGCTTCTCCGGGACGCCGATCAGGCTGATCATCCGTGAGCGCGTCCGCGAGAAGTCCGAATCGCGGCGGCCGCGACGCGGCAGCGGCGCCAGCCGTGGAGGACGCGCCAACGGCGCGGGGACGACCGGCGGGTCCGGCAAGGGTGGTGCGTCCGGCAAGTCCCGCCGCGCCAGCGCTGCCAGCCGCCGTTAATCTTCGGCCGATGGACAGGCACCCGCATCGAGCAGTGGTCGGCGCGGGCCAATGGGGGACGACGCTCGCTCTCCTGCTCGCGAAGCAAGGCCCGGTGATCCTCCTCACGCGCGACGAGCAGCAGGCACGATCGCTGGCCGAGGAGCGGAAAAACAGCCGCTACCTGCCCGAGATAACGATCCCGGTGGAAGTCGAGATCACCGCCGATCCAGCATCCCTCCGCGATGCCGACGACCTGGTCATCTTCGCCGTGCCGGCCGCCGCGATGCGCCAGTCGGCGGAGAGGGTTCGCAAGGAGCTGTCCGCGGACGCGGTCCTCCTGTCGGTCGCCAAGGGCATCGAGCACGGAACTTTGATGCGCATGACCCAGGTGCTCACCGACGAGATTCCCGAGGCGGCCGATCGGATCGCCGCCATGTCCGGTCCCAACCTCGCGGCGGAGATCGCGCGCGGCCTGCCGGCGTCAGCAGTGGTCGCGGCCGAGGATGAGGAGATCGGACAGCACGCGAGCGAGATGATCGGCACGCGCTCGTTCCGCGTCTATCGCAACCGCGACGTGACCGGCGTCGAGCTATGTGGGGCCCTAAAGAACATCATCGCCATCGCGGCCGGCGCGGCCAAGCAGCTCGGTTTCGGCGACAACGGCAAAGCTGGGCTCATCACCCGCGGACTTGCCGAGATCACTCGGCTTGGTATTGCGGCCGGCGCGAATCCGTTGACTTTCGCGGGCCTGGCCGGCCTGGGCGATGTCATCGCCACCTGTTACTCGACCCTTTCACGCAACCACGCACTGGGCGTGGAGCTGGCCAAGGGTCGGAAGTGGGAGGAGATCGAGGGCACGCTGGCGGGTGTCGCCGAGGGCGCCTACACGGTCAACTCAGCATTGGAGATGGCCAATGGGCTTGGAGTCGAGATGCCGATCGCCCAGGAAGTCCATTACGCGCTGTTCGAGGGCAAGAGCGTCCAGCGCTGCCTGATCGACCTCCTTTCGCGCGAGCAGAAGGACGAGCTGGCAGGCCTCGAAGAGTGGGCGCGCCGCGCCTTCGCTACGCAGGTTGCCGAGGGCTGAGGCTGATATCGGCATCCAGGGCTACCGACGGGGATTAGACCAAACCGAAGGCGGAGCATGCCTCGGAGTACGTAGGAAGGTACGTACGCCTGATACGTATTTGCAATGTCTGATCGGATACTCCGACGGCACCTAGCTACACCAGACCGCACCCAATCCCTTTACCCCCGGTACCGCCCGCCTAGCAGGTGTGTACGGAATGTCATCTGGGCAACGGACGAATGCCTGTCTATCGTTCCGCCCATAACTTGGTTGGACCAAGGGCAACCGGTAGCCAGGTGGGAACCGTAACGATCGGTGCCGTGGTCCCGATCCGTCGGGTCACTCCGCTGTGAGAAATGGGCACATGGGTTCCGGCCTCGCTCCGTCGGGTCGCGCGCTCGCGGCCATGACGACCGAATACCGGGCCGCCGGCGTCGAGGCAGTGCTCCGGTTGCCCCCAACCCCTCTTCATTCCGCTCCCCATCCTCCCTGTCGCCAATTCGCTCTGCCCAGATCAGCGGGAGGCCCGCTGCTAGAATCCCGCTCGTCGGGGCGTAGCGCAGTCTGGTAGCGCACTTGAATGGGGTTCAAGAGGTCGAAGGTTCGAATCCTTTCGCCCCGACCATTCTTCCAAGCACGGAAAGGCCCCGGAGGGATAACCCCGGGGCCTTGTGGTTTCGGGCCGGTACCACCGGGCGTACCACCCTATGCGTTCGCGGCAGGCCTCCGGGGGACCGCGTCCATTCGGTCGGCTGCACGCTGCTGCATCCCTCTCGTGAGATGGGCGTACACGTCGGCTGTGGTACTCAAGTTGGCGTGACCTAGTAGGCGCGAGACGACAGCCAGCTCCTCCCCATGCTCGATAAGTAGCGTGGCGCACGCGTGGCGGAGGGAGTGAAACGTAACCCGCGGAAGACCCGCCTTCTCCAAGGTGGCCTGGAGCGCGCGAGCGACGTTCCGCGTATTAAGAGCGGTCCCACGAGTCGTCGTGAACACCAAGCCCCGATCATGCCAACCCTGCGGCCCCGCAGCTAGGGGCGAGACAGGCAGCATGGTTCCCAGCGCGGCACGCGCGGAGCGTCCCCTAGCTGTGATTCCCGGAGACGTTGTTGACAAGCGCCTGGTGTGGCGTGAGTCCGTCGAGCGCGGTGTGGGGGCGTCCATGGTTATAGAACTCGAGCCAGTCTGGCAAGGCCAAAAGCCGTTCGGCG
>JBPCLD010000224.1:0-4227 GCA_051003655.1 Candidatus Limnocylindrales bacterium
GCCCAAGACCGAGCACCAGGATCAGCACCTCGCCGACGAGGAATAGCTGGATGTTCTTCCACAGCGAATTAAGGATGCTCGGCAACGAGCCGAAGAAGTGCTCGGCGGAGAAGAAGCTCTGCTGGACGCGTGGCCAGCCAGGCGACGTGACGATCCCGTATCCGATCAGGCCGAAGACGACGATGGTGCTGACCGCCGCGATCAGCAGGCCCGACGGACGAAGACGCCCGAGCAGCCGCGAACTGCGGCTGCCCAGCAACTCGGGCGGAGTCGTCGGCGCGACCCCGCTCATTCGACTACCCGGCGGTCAGTGCTACTCGAGGAACGGAATCTCCTCGCCGGTGTTGATCCACCGATCGAGGAGCGTTTGGTGCGTGCCGTTGGCCTTGATCTCGGCAATCGCCGCGTTGACGCAATCTACAAGCGGGTTGTCCAGATCCAGCACCGCCCCAACGTGGTCGGGCTCAGCGGGCGGCCCGAACTGGCCGACGATGGTGCCCTCCGGTTCCTCGGTATCGAAATCCTCGAGCTGCGCGTCGCGCATGAAGAACGCAGTTACGAGGTCTACGACGATGCCGTCCGCGATGTCGCCGACAAGTGCCTCCCGGGCGGCGTTGTTGTCGGGGAAGTTCAGTGGCTCCACCGTTGGCTGGATGGTGTTCTCGAGAAAGTCGAAAGCTGTCGTGTTGGCGGCCGCCCCCAGGCGGAAGCTGCGGAGGTCTTCGATCGACGTAGCGGACGTGATCTCATTCCCTGTCATCGCCAGGATGGACTGGTTGGATTCGAAGTAGGGGTCGCTGAATGTGACTGCCTGAGCGCGCTCCTCGGTGACGGCGATCTGGGCCATGTGGAAGTCGAACGGCTTCTCACCGGGCGCAAACGCCTGCTCGAAGACGGGGTTGGCCAGCCAATCGACCTCGTCAGCGCCGAAGCCCATCGCGCCGGCAATGGCGTATGCCACCGCGCCCTCGAAGCCCTCCATCGAATAGGGCTCGGCGCTGAACTCAGACTCGGTCCACGGGGACCCGCCCGCGGGCTCATTCGGGTACTCATCGGCGGCGGTGCCGCCCCACCAGGGTCCGAACGCGGGGATGTCCGTGCTCAGCGTCAGCCGGCCGGCATTCTTCAGCGGCATGTCGGCCACCGGCCCACACACCTCCGCCGCCGGCACGACCGTGGGCGGTGCGGTGACTGGCGGCTCAGGCGTGACGTTGAGAGTCGGCGGCGCCGCCGTTGGGGTCGCGGGCGCGCCAGTCGGCGTCGCGCCTGCAGTCGAGGGCGCCACGGCTGCTGGTGTGCCGCTTGGGCGGGTCGTTGCGCCAGGCGCGGCACACGCGGCCATGACCAGCGCGATGGTCAGAAACGTCAAAGAACGGCTTGCGGTCACGGTCGGATCCTCCTATTTGTCGCCGGAGGATAGGTGAGCGGTCAGAGAATCGCTTTTTCCGACCTGTGGATCACCGCCGCAAGCATGGTCAGGATCCCGACCACCACCAGCCCGAAAAAACCCCAGGGGAAAGTCGACCCATCCGCAGGCTCTGTCGCGATGGGTGCGGCGATCGTGAAGCCGATGCCGGCGGCGACGAGGATCAAGCCCCAGCCGGCGACGATCCACTTGGGTAGCCGAGGCATGAACGCCCAGGTCAAGACGAGCCCAAGTTGAAGCGCTCCCGCGAGCCACAGGGCGATCACGTCGACCAGTCGGCGCGTGGAGCCGATCGTCGCCAGAGCCCCAAGCAGCGGCAATACGCCGACAGTGACCGAGACGAGCGCGAGCGCGAACCGGTCGCGAATCGGCATCAGACCTCCTTGAACTGTTCGAATGGCTGTCGGCAGTTGGTGCAGTGGTAGATCGCGCGGCACAACGTCGGACCAAAGGCGTTCTCGAGCGATGTGTTCCGCGAGCCGCAGTATGGGCATTGCGCGACCGGCAGAACAGGCAGAATCGACAACGTGCGGCCGGCGCGAGCCGGGGGCGAAAAGCCGCTGTCACGCAGCACCCGCCGACCCTCGTCGGTGATCCGATCGCTGGTCCACGGCTCGGCGTAGCTGATCTCGACCGTTACGTCGTCGGCAAACTCCGCCAGCCGCTCTTCAACGGCCGCGCGCATGAGCTCGATCGCGGGGCAGCCTACGAACGTCGGTAGGAGCTCGACGCGCACGCTCCCATGTTGCGTGGTAACCGTCCGCACCACCCCAAGATCCACGACGGAGATGGTCGGAATCTCGGGGTCGTGAACGTCGTGCAGCGCAGCCCAGACAGCCGATTCGAGTGGCCGGGTGGCGATCGTTGGAGCTACCACTCAGCGCCCTCCTCGAGTCTCGCCACGCTCGTGAACTCTCCCCACAGCCAGCGGAAAGAGTCCGACGGAGTTGCGTGGTCTCGACCGTCAGCGGGTGGCCGACCATCCGGCAGGGCGGGCAGCCCAAGCTCCTTCAGAACGCGATCAGCATCCGATCGCCAGCGGTCGGCCAGATCGGCCATGGGGGCGGACAGCAGCGCAGCGTCGATCAGCCGATCCTCACCTGGGAGCGGCGTGAAGACTGTGAGCGCATCCGGGGCCAGGTTTGCCAGCGCGGCCTCGAGTCGCTGCCGAGGCTCGCCGTCGTGTCCGGCGAGGCGGCGAAGCCAGGCGTCCATATGCATCAGGTGATAGCGCTCCTCGCGGATGACCTTGCCTACGACCTGGGCGAGCGGCTCGAACGAGCCCGCAGCCAAGGCGGCGAGCCGCACCGAATCGGCCGTGTCGTACAACCAGCGTCGGGCAATCGAGAACGCCCAATCCGTCCGCGGATGGTCCAGCAACCGGGCGTGGGTGAACTCTTCTGGCTCGCGGTGGAACGCCAGTCGGTCGGCGCCGTCGCCCGTCAGCTGGGCGATCATCTCGAACCAGACCCGGGCGTGACCGATCTCGTCCTGCGCCAGCGAGCTGAAGGCCACGTCCTCCTCGAGCAGCGGCGCGATCCCTGTCCACTCAGAGTCCCAGAAGCCGAGCACGAACTCGTCGTCGGCCATCGTCAACAGCAGCCCGGTCAGCGCGTCGCGCGCCTCCGGCTTGAGCGTCCGTCGGTCGAACCTCGGTACGTCGGGCTGGAGCAGCTGGCGCGTGGGTAATCGGGCCTGCTCGGTCGTCACTTCTTGTCGGCCTCGGCGCGCTTCTTGGCGACCTCAAGCTTGTCGCGCATAACATAACCGCCGGGCTTCTTGAAGGTGCGGTCTAAAGGCGGCTGGAGGAGATCAAGGTCGGAAAGATCGGTGATCTCGGTGCGCGGCACGACCCACAGGCGAACGCTCTCCTGGCGCCGGCTGTAGAACTCGCGGGCGTAGTGCGTGGCCAGCTCGATGTCGGGCGCAGTGACATTGCCCGCGTGGCGCATTGGGTCGCCGTCCTTCTCCTGGCGGAAGACCTCGAAGACGTCCGACCGACCGCCTTCGCCAAGTCGACCGGCCTCTTCCAGCCGCCCCTCCGACGCCTTCGGCTCGTCAGCCACCGAAGACTCGCGCGTGGTCCACGAATTTCGATTTCAGATCGGCAGATTGGCCCAGATTCGTGGATATGGCCGCGTGGATCCGTCCAGCTGAGTCACGGTGTTGACTCATACGGCTCGCGCGGGCCGCGTTTGAAGGCTGGTCCAGGGCCGAAGCGGGTCTCAGCGAGCCGGTGAGCCGATATGAAATCGAAAGTGGCCCGGGACCGAGCATCGGCACCTTCAGGCGGCCGCGGCGGGAGCAGCCAAGATCGTCTGGCGCACCCAGGCCGTGTCGTCGTGGTTCATCCGCCGGAAGTCGAGCCGCTCCTGGCTCTTTGGCCCGTGGTTGGTGACGACGGTGCGCAGCTCCTGCCAATCCGGCTCCGAGTAGCGCCATTCGCCGGTCGCTTCGTCAAGCTTCAGGTCGGCATCGGGCGGGAAGAGGCCGATCCCCCACAGCCGCGGCACGTACGTCGAGAGGAACTCCTGGCGCAGCTGCTCGCCGGTCTTCTCCTTTATGCGCCAGTAGAGATCGCGGTCCTTGGCCGGGTCCGTGCGCGGGCCGTGCATTTGCATCAGCGGGCCCCACCAGCGATCCAGCGCCTCCTGGACCATGTCGCGCTGCATCTGGCTGCCATTCATCATCGTCACGACCACGTCGCGGCCGTGCATGATGTGGACCGACTCCTCCCAGCAGATCTTCTTCATCGTCCGGCTATATGGGCCGTACGACGACTCGCGCAGCGCCTGCTGGGC
>JBPCLD010000225.1:0-13312 GCA_051003655.1 Candidatus Limnocylindrales bacterium
GACCTGGAGTGGCTCCCATCGCCGGAAGTGCGCTCAGGAGCACAAAGACCGCCATCAGTGAGAGCACCAGGGCTCCCGCACGCCGCATGGCGCGTCGCTGAGGCGACCTCGTCGGACTCTTTAGATCAGCGGACAGGGTCATACCCTCCTGGATGCCACGGATGGCAGCGCGCGATGCGCTTGGCGCCCATCCAGCTCCCCTTCATGAGCCCATAGCGATCGATCGCCTGCTCCGCGTAGCGCGAGCAGCTCGGCTCGTAGCGGCAGCTCGAGGGCAGCCAGAAGAAAACGGCTCGGTAGAGATGGACAAGGCCGATTCCGATTCGCTTCAATTAGTCCCTGTCGTCTGTGTCCTGAGCAAGCCGGCTGAGCTCATCAGCCGAACGAGCGCCTGGTCGAGTTCAGCCTGCGAGGCCTGAGCGGCTGCTGGTCGCGCAACCAGCAGGACGTCCCAGCCGGGCTCCACCTGCCCCTCCAGTCGGCGCAGGATGGTCCGTAGTCGCCGGCGAACAGTGTTGCGTACAACCGCGCTGCCCACTCGGCGACCGGTCGAGATCCCGTAGCGAGTACGGTCCAGCTCATTCTTCCGGTAGCGCATCAGGAGGGTCGGATGAGCCCGAGAGTGGCTCTGCCCCTGGATCTGCTTGAAGTCCCCGACCGAGCGGAGCATCTCTGGTGCGCCCATGCGCGCCGATCTCAGGCGGTCAGCTTCTTGCGGCCCTTCTGGCGGCGCGAAGCCAGCACCTGCCGGCCCGCCTTGGTGGTCATCCGCGCTCGGAAGCCGTGCTCCTTGGCGCGGTGCCGTTTCTTGGGCTGAAATGTCTGCTTGGTCATTACTCCAAAGGCTCCCTGGGGCTAGGCGGTCAGGACGGTCGAACTTACGACCGATCTGGAAAGAGATGGAACCGCGGTCCCTCTCGGTGCTGGTTCCGGTCGACACACAAGCGCCACAGCGCGCCGACGTGGGCGGGATTATAGCCCGCAAGCGAGTACACGACGCGCGGCCGCAAGGTCGCGAGCCGGGTACTCGCGCGCAGCGGCGCCGAAGGCGTCCGCGGAGGAAGATCGTCATGCCAAGCGAAGGCAGATGCTCGGCACCTGCCCAGGAGGAACGTAATGACCGAAATTTCGAACCTGACCTTCAAACAACCCGGCAGCGCGACCATCGAGGACTTCCAGCGCATCGACATGCGCGTGGCCCGGATAACGGCCGTCGAGCAGTTTCCGGCCGCACGAAAGCCGGCCTATCGGTTGACGCTCGACTTTGGGCCGCTGGGGTTACGGCGCTCATCGGCGCAGCTGCCCCCGACCTACCCCGAACCGTCGGCACTCGTCGGCCGCCTGGTGATCGGCGTCGTCAACTTCGCGCCGCGGAACATCGCCGGATATGAGAGCGAGGTGCTGGTCCTCGGCGCACTTCCGGCCAGCGGTTTGATCCCTCTTCTGGGCCTCGACGATGGGGCTTCGCCGGGCGATCGCATAGGCTGAAAGGGTCAAGCCAGCCGAACCCGTCATACTCCTGGGGAGTATTCACGAATCCGGTTGCCGGGTCCCGACGCCGGTGTTACTGTTGGCCGCCCTAAGGTCCAGAAGTGGACGAGGAGAGGACTTTTCGGGGTCGACCTGCTGGTCCGGGAACCCAGCGCAGAGCGGCCCAAAGGGAGATCAACGAGAGGGCGGTCGCCTTGCCTTGCCGTGTGCGGTATCGGGCTGTCCCTCGATCAATTGAAGCTTAAGGTCAGGGCCGGTATCGATGGATGCGAAGCAGGTCTGGCGCGCGGCGCTGGGCGAGTTGCAGGTGTCGCTTTCGCCTGCCAACTTCGAGACCTGGCTCAAGGAGACGGCCCTCGTCGGGGTCGATGACAACCGCTTCCGCGTGGCGGTGCCGAACGGTTTCGCCAAAGACTGGCTCGAGACCCGCTACCGGTCATTGATCAGCCAGACACTCGCCCGCATAGTCGGCTATAGCGTCCAGGTCGACTTCGAGGTGCGCGACGGGCTTACCGCCACGCAGGCCGATGAGGGTGACCCGGCAATAGCCGCGGCCGGCGGGACCAGCGCGCCGCCAATGTCCATGCCGGTCAGGCTGGAGCCGGGGCGTGTCGGAGGCGCCGAGAGCGGTAGCTCAAGCCTCAACCAGCGCTACACATTCCGCAATTTCATCGTCGGCTCCGCCAATCGCCTGGCCCATGCGGCCAGCCTGTCGGTCGCCGAGCGGCCCGGCCACGCCTACAACCCGCTATTCCTCTATGGCGGGGTGGGCCTCGGCAAGACGCATCTCATGCACGCGATCGGCAACCAGGTCCTGGCGCGCTTCCCGCGCAAGCGGGTGGTCTACGCGACGAGCGAGAAGTTCACGAACGAGTTCATCACCGGGATCCAGCAGGGAAAGATCGACGAGTTTCGGTCGCGCTACCGGCGGATCGACCTGCTGCTGATCGACGACATCCAGTTCATCGCGGACAAGGAACGCACCCAGGAAGAATTCTTCCACACGTTCAACGCGATCCATGAGGACGGGAAGCAGATCGTGCTCTCGTCCGACCGCCCGCCGAAGCTGATCACGACGCTGGAGGAGCGCCTCCGGAGCCGCTTCGAGTGGGGTTTGATCGCGGACCTGACAGCACCCGACCTCGAGACGCGCATCGCGATCCTGCGCGCAAAGGCGGAGGAGCAGTCGGTCCACATCGGCGCCGACGTACTCGAGTTCATCGCACGCAAGGTGATCAGCAACATCCGCGAGCTCGAGGGCGCGCTGAACCGCATCGTGGCCTACGCAAATATGGGCGGGATGCCGATCACCATTGAGCTCGCCCAGGCGGTGCTGTCGAACGTCCTCTACAACCCGAAGCGGCGACTGGTCACACCCGAGCGCATAGTCCATGCGGTGTCGGAGTACTACAGCGTCGAGCTCGATGCTCTCAAGGGCCAGAAACGGGACCGGGCCATCGTCATGCCCCGCCAGATCGCGATGTACCTGATGCGCGCGGAAACGGATGTCTCATTGCTGCGTATCGGCCAGGAGCTTGGCGGGCGCGACCACTCGACCGTTCTCCACGCGTGCGACAAGATCGACCGTGAGACGCAGGAAAACGAGGAGCTGCGGCGCGATCTGGCCGCCGTTCGTGAGTTGATCTATTCCGACTGAGGCACTCTCAGCGAGCGCCATCGACATAGCAAATGCGTATTTGTCGTTGACGACCGGGCTTCCCAAGTGGACAACTGGGCCTATTCGGTGGACATCTGCGCGGCATTCTGGAAATCCGAGATTCGTCCGCGCACCGTGGATCCACACAGGCAGCGGTTTCATCCACCGGGCGAGTGGCGTTTGAAGTTCGATTCTGAGCGCAGATAGGGGCTTTTCCCCGCCGCCAACACCATGATGATGACTATGGAATGAGAAGATAAGAAAAGAGATCCATAGTGACTCGATCCACACGCCGAGCCGCGATTTGAAGGGAGTTCGAGGGACGTGAAGCTTTCCGTTATGCAGGAGAACCTCGCCCGCGGACTTCAGGTTGTCAGTCGCGCGGTGAGCAGCCGCAGCACCCTGCCGGTGCTGGCGAACGTCCTGCTGCGGACCGAGGATGCCGGGCTCAAGCTCACTGCCACGAATCTCGAGATAGGCATCACAGCGTGGGTGCCAGGCAAGATCGACGCCGAGGGCACGCTCACCGTGCCGGCCAGGCTGTTCAACGATCTGGTGGCCGGTCTACCGGCTGGCGAGAGAATTGACCTCGAGGCGGACGGACCGACGTCGCTGCGGATCAAGGCTGGTCGCTACCAGACTCAGCTGCGCGGCATTGATGCCGAGGAGTTCCCGGTGATCCCTTCGCCAGGCGAACGACCGACGACGCGGGCCAGCCAGAGGGAGCTCAAGCGCGCGCTGTCCGAGGTGGTCTTCGCCGCGGCTACCGACGAGGCACGGCCGATCCTGACCGGTGTCTTGACACGGATGTCAGGCGATAGGCTCACGCTGGCCGCTGCCGACAACTACCGGATTGCGGTGCGCAGCCTGCCGATCCTCGACCCGGTCGAGGACACCAGCCTCGTCGTGCCGGCGCGCTCCTACGCCGAGCTCATGCGCGTGTTGACAGACACAGACGACCCGGTTGAGATCATGCTCGCCAGCTCGAAGAGTCAGATCCTGTTCCATGTCGAAGGCGTCGACATCGTCAGCCGGCTGATCGATGGCCAGTTCCCGAACTACCAGCAGGTGCTGCCCACGTCACACTCGACCAGAGCCGTCGTCGAGCGCGACGAGCTACTGAAGGCCGTGCGCATCTCGGCGTTGATCGCCAGCGCCGCGGCCAACGTGATCAGGATCCGAATGGGCGACGAGGGCTCGGGCACGATCACCATTGCAGCTGCTGCGGACGTCGGCGAGGCGCAAACCGAGGTCGAGGCCGCGATCGAGGGCGAGACGGTCCAGATCTCGTTCAACGCGCGGTACCTCCAGGAGGCGCTCCAGAACCTGGATCAGGACCAGCTCGCGCTCGAGTTCTCGGGACCGCTTTCGCCCGGCGTGTTGCGGCCGACAGGGGATGAGGACTACGTCCACGTCATCATGCCCGTCCGCACTCCGTCCTGATCCGGGCGCCACAATCCGTGCTCGAGCCGCTGACCGAGGCGGCCCGGGGCAGCGCCAGGCCTGAGCGGATGTTGGTCCGGCGTCTATCGCTGGTGAGCTTCCGCTCATACCCCGCGTTAGATGTCGAGTTTCCCGGCGGCGCCCAGGTCATCGTTGGACCCAACGCCGCCGGCAAGACCAACCTGGTCGAGAGCCTTGTCGTCCTCGGGACCGGTCACTCCCACCGCGCGTCCCTCGATGGCGAGCTGATCGCGTGGGGCGCGGACTTTGCGCGGCTCGAAGCCGATATCGATACCGGCACCGATTCACGCATCGAGCTCGTCATCGCTCGCACATCCGCCGGTGGTGGGCGGAAGCGGGCGATGGTCAACGGCGTGGCGCGCCGGCCAGGTGCGCTGGCAGCGGCATTGCCGGTCGTCCTCTTCGCGCCCGAGGACATGCTGCTGATCGTTGGCTCGCCGAGCGGGCGGCGCGGGTCGATCGACACGCTCGTCGCGCAGACCGTGCCCCCGGCAGCCGCCACGATGGCCAACTATTCGCGGGCGCTCACCCAACGCAACAACCTCCTGCGAGCGATACGCGAGGGGGCGGCCGCGCCCGACGAACTCCGGTTCTGGGACACCGTGATCGTCGACGACGGCAGCCAGATCGTCGATTGGCGTCGCGAGGTCATGGCGCGACTGGCCTCTCCCCTGGCCGAGGCGCACGCAGAGATCGCGCCGGACGAGCGCCCGCTCCAGCAGACGTACCTGTCAAACGTCGTGCGCGAGGAGGGCGAATCGACCGCCGACGCGCTCCGTCGTCGCCTGCGTGAAACGGCCGAGAAGGAGCATTGGAACGGCCAGACGCTCGTAGGGCCTCATCGCGACGACGTTTCGTTCGTGACCGACGGCCGGGACCTGTCCGGCTTCGCGTCGCGCGGCCAGCAGCGCACCGCGATCCTGGCCTTCAAGCTGGCCACGCTGGAGGTGCTTCGCGCCGCTCACGAGCGGCCGCCGCTGCTCCTGCTCGATGACGTGTTCAGCGAGCTGGACCCGCAGCGCCGGGCGCACCTCGTACGCCGCATCGGGGAGCTGCCACAGGCATTCGTGACGACGACCACGACCGATGACCTCGACCCGGGCCTGGTGGCGGCCGCGACCGTATGGCAGGTGACGCCGGGCGCTCTGGAACGGGTCTCGAGCGCGGCATGAGCCAGCGGCGACCGATGCGCCGGATCGGCGACGTGCTGCCCACGGTGGCTGCCGAGCTAGGCATCGACGGTGAGTTGCGTCTCGCTCGTCAGATGGCGGCGTGGCAACGGATTGTCGAGGAGCGTGTCCCGGCGGCGAGCGGAGCCTCGAGCCTGCTGTCGCTCCAGCCGCCAACGCTCGTGGTGAGCGCGGCGAGCCCGATCGTCGCGCAGGAGCTGCGCCTGCGCCAGGCGGACCTGCTGGCTGCATTTGCGCAGGCGCCCGACGGCGAGAGGATGATCGAGCTGCGTGTCGTGGTGCGGACCACGAGCGCGGCCGAATCAGGCTACCGACGCTAGCCGCACCGCTCAGCGGCCTGGCCAGCGACCCATGATCAGCCTTCCTCCGCAGCGACCTGCGGCGCTGCGGTGGGCGACCTCTTGTTCCGCAGGCATATCGGCTGCTGCGCGCCTCCGCCAAGCTCGCTGCTTCCGCGTCGCACTTGGGGTGCGGCTTGCGTGCGATTCGTGTCGCTTCGACGCGCATTGCACGTTGCTTGCGTAGACTCGGCCACGATGTCCTCTCGCCTCGCGCTCAAATACGGATTGGTGTCCGAAGAGGACAGGCTCGCCAACTCGTCGGATTCGGTTCTGGTCACCGAGCCGACTACCGGCTCGAAGGCGCGCACGAAGGGCAGCCTCTACCTGGTCGTGACGTCACGGACCCTGGGCGGGCGCACCCGCGACGCCTGCCGGCTGGTCGCCGACACGATCCGGCGCGAGTACTACTACGACGAATCGGCGGGCATCGCGATCGTCCTCGAGAAGGCGATCCGTGCTGCGAATCGGCGGTTGCGCCACTCTCGAGAGGGCGGCGGCATCGCCCAGGGGACGCTTGGCATCGCGGTCACCGTCGTGCGTGGCAACGAGCTGTACGTGGCCACCTGCGGAGACGCCGACAGCTACCTCATCCGCTCCGCGCGGCTGCTGATGCCCGAGCACAGCTCAGGTGAAGGGTTGCCGGCACTGGACGCCGTCAAGATCGACGTTTGGCGAGGCGATTTCTCCGTCGGCGACTCGCTCATTCTGTGCTCGCGCAACCTCGTCGAGGTAGTCGGCACGGAAGAGCTCAAGAACGC
Organism: Candidatus Limnocylindrales bacterium; assembly: GCA_051003655.1. Taxonomy (GTDB): domain Bacteria; phylum Chloroflexota; class Limnocylindria; order Limnocylindrales; family CSP1-4; genus JALYGJ01. The sequence continues at coordinate 6,902 of JBPCLD010000225.1, forward strand.
GGTGGTCACTCTCCATCCGCAGTCCGCCGTTGAGCATCTGCATCATCTCTTCGTAGCCGCAGGCGGTGATGGCTCAGATGCCGTCCTGGCAATCGAAGCCACAGAGGTGTCGCTCAGCCGCGTCGAGCACAAGCTCGTACCGGTCAGCCCCGCCGAGCCGCTCGCCGGCGCCCCGCTGCGCTCGCCGATCCCGCTCGCCGACCAGATCACGGGCGCCGCGACAGCCGTCCAGGACCGTGCGGTCGCTGCCCGGCTAGCGATACGCGACGGCCTCTCGCGCACCGTCGGCGGCCTGCTCGATGTCATGCCCCGTCGTGGAACGTCCTACAAGCGGATTGGCGGGACCGCCGCGACGAAACGTGAGACCCAGCGCCGCGCAGCCATCGCCGTGCTCGCATTCATCGGTGTAATCGCCGTGCTCGGCGTCGCGCTGTTCGCCTGGAATCCTCTCCGCCAGGAGGCGCCGATCTCGGCGGTGACAGAGGGCGAAGCCGCATTCGCCGATGCAAGGCAGAAGGCAGACCGCGTCTTTGGCTCGGCCGACCTGATCCGCTCCGACCCAACGCAAGCGCTGCAGCTACTCCAGGAAGCATGGGCAGCTCTCGCACGTGCCCAGTCATCGGGCGTCGTGAACCAGGGGTCCATCGATCAGCAGCGCACTCGCGTTGGCGCGGGTTTGGAAGAGCTGTACGGAACGGTTCAGGTTGCGCCTGAGGCGGCCTACGCCGCCCAGGGCGCTCCGCTGAGCACCCTCGTTCGTGGCCCGGACGACGCCGCCTACACGATCGCCGGCGCGTCCGTTCTCAGGATGGATCCCGACACCGGCGCTGTGGCAACGATCGTCGAAGAGGGCGCCGGCGTGGGCGTGGGCCTGTCCGTACCCCGCCTCCTCGCTCGTGGTGGGGGCGACCTGTTGATCTTCGACACCGGTGGTGTTCTTTGGCGCTGGCGGCCGTCGGACGCGGTTGGCGGCGGGACGCTGCTCCAGCTCAACGTCGCCGGCGACCAAGTCTGGACCGACAGCGTTGTCGACATCGAAACCTTCCTGATCAATACCGATCGGGGCCTCTATCGCCTGTACGTTCCGTATCCGCCGAGCGGCCAGATCCTGCGTTACGACCCGACAGCGGATGGCGGGGGCTTCTCCGCTCCCAACCCGTATTTCGTGAGCGAGGGCGAGGACGTGGCGCTGTTCCGTCAACTGCTCGTCGACGGCGACGTGTACGCGGTCACCGCGGATAACGTTCTGCGCTATTTCAACGGCCGGCGTTCAGGAGCTTTTGAGCTCGCCGACCCCCCAGACGCAGGCGACCTGCGCCCAGGTCACGATTACCGGCTGATGGCGGCGACCGGCACACGCGGTGTGGGTGAGCTCTTCATTTGGGACGCGGCCAACGCTCGGATCCTGGCCTTCGACAAGATCGACGGCACGTTCGTGGGGCAGTACGTCGCTGCGCCGGGCGCGGCGCCGCTGTCCGACCTGACGGGCATGTACGTCATTGATCGCGGCGTGGAAACACCGCCGATCCTCGTCTACACACGGGCCGACGGGCTCTACCAGGTCGTCCTTGCTGCACCCGCGGATGTGCCCTCGCCCTCGCTATCGCCGACACCATCAGAGTCTCGGCCGGTGGCCAGCCCCACGGCTCCGACGGCATCCGAGCAGCCATCGACCCCGTCGCCCGAGCCCACTGAGCGGCCGCGCCGCACTCCGCGCCCGGGCGCCGCGCCGTGACCTCGCGGACCGAGGAGCGGTCTTAGAATTCAGTCATGTCCGGCGACGCCGACCACAACGGTAGCGATCGCAAAGGCACCCTCAACGAAATGGTCGTCGAGAGCGTCCGGGTCCACATGATGTCTTCCCAGCACGTGGTGATCCTGCGTGACACGGTCCGCGAGCGTTACCTCCCGATCTGGATTGGGCCGTGGGAAGCGAACGCGATCGCGATGCGCCTTCAGGGTGTGACCCCAGAGCGACCAATGACGCACGACCTCTTCTGGCAGACCCTGTCCGAGCTCGGGGTCGTCGTAAAGCAGATCGTCGTGTCCGACCTCGCCGACGACACGTTCCGCGCGCGGCTGCTCCTCCAGATGGACGGACGCGAGGTGGACCTCGACGCCCGGCCGAGCGATGCGATCGCCCTTGCGGTCCGCTGTGGCGTCCCAATCTTCGCCACCGATTCGGTCCTGGATCGGGCCGGCGTGATCCCCGAGAGCGCGGAGGAAGAGAAGCTGTCGGTCTTCCGCGAGTTCGTGAACTCGCTCAACGTGGACCTGCCTGAGGACCCGGAGGAGCCGCGTCGCCTCGAGTGACGGCGGAGAAGGAGTCCCTATCCTCCGAGGACAGGCTCGCCGCGCTCCAGCGTCTTATGGCGATTGATCCACAGGCCGATCCGAAGCCGCCAGAAGTCGCGCACCGCACGCAGGATGACCTTGGGGTTGGCGCCCGACGCCGACCCCGCGACACGCGGATAGTGTGGAACTCCCGTCTCGGCGAGGCGCCGTCCACGCTGGCGCAGCTTGATCAACAGCTCGGCCGACAGGAACGCCCCGCCTGATTCGAGACGGATGCCGTCGAGCGCCGCGCGCCGGAAGAGCTTGCACGCGCAGTCCACGTCCCTGACGCCGAGTCGATAGAAGGTCCTGAGCGAGAGGCGATAGGCCCGGGCGTAGGCCAGCCGAACGAACGGATCCGCTCGCTTCAGCCGGTAACCGACGACGACATCGGGTTTGTCGGGCTGGGCAATGCGGTCCAGCAGCCGGCCCAGATCCTCCACTCGGAACTGGCGGTCGCCATCGACGAAGCACACGAGCTCGTAACGCGCAGCCCGGAACCCGCTGCGCAGCGCGGCGCCATAGCCCTTGTTAGTCGCGTGGTGGACCGCTCGAACCTCTGGGTGCGCCGCGGCCAGCTCATCGGCCAGCGCGGGCGTTTCGTCCTTGCTACCGTCGTCCACGGCGATGATCTCGAATTGGTCCGCGAGCGTGGGCAGGACCTCGAGAGCCTCGGCGACGAGCGCCTCGATGTTCCCCGCCTCGTTGTGGGCAGGGAAGAAGAAGGACAGTTCGGGGACGCGTGACCCAACGGCACGCTGGTCCGTCAGGTCGGCCACGGCCAAATTATAGGTTCGCGACCTGGGCACTTACGGCACGCATGCCGTCGACGCGATAGACAGGCCCGCCGATCACCCCACTGAGCGGTGTGAGAACGTACCGCTCCTCGAACTGGGGCAGGTCGTACGACAGCCGGATCAGGTATACCGGCCGCAGTCCAAGGTAGGAGTCGATCACCTCGGCCGCAGTGCCCAGCCGCTCCTGGACGATCGTGGAGTCGTCGATCACCGTCACGTCTGGGCGCTGGTGCTCGACGTAAAGCGCGTACCAGAGCGTGGTCGAGTAGCTCCACCAGGAGACGACCACCGCGTCCGGGGGCAGCTTGGGCAGGACAGTATCGAGCCACGTCCGGGCAATTTCGTCGCGCGACGCGTCGACAGTCCGGAAGCGGGCCGGGACAGCCACCAGCGATGGCGTGATCAGGAGAGCTGCCACCATAGCGGCGAGCGCGAGACGTGGAAGAGGATTGGTGCGGGCCTGCTGGCCCTCCGTCGTCGCGGACGCTTCGACTGGCGTCTGCATGTGGAGATCGCCGCTTGGCGGGCTGCTCTGGGCAGGGCGCAGCCGCGTGGCCCATTGATCAGAGATCCAATCGAGGAGGGCGCCCGCTGCGAGGCCTCCGAAGACCGCGGCCGCGAGCAGTGGTACGAGGTAGTAGCGGCCAATATCGGCATTGATGTAGCCGAGTGCGAAATACCAATTGACGACGAACCAGGCGGCCAGTAGGAGCATCAGCGCCGGCCGTCGCCACGCAGTTACCAGGACGCCGAGGACAGCCAACAGCGCGAACAGTCCGAGCTGGTCGAACGTCTCCTGGCCGATGGTCCGCAGCGCGTCGCCGAGATCCGGGAGCGCTCGGAAAGTGCCCCTGAACTGTTCTGCGAAGACCAGGTACCTGAAGTCGTCCCACGTTTCCGGGTTGGCATAGTCGAGTGGCGGGTTCATTGCCGAGCGGAGAGGCAGGTAGGCATAGATCGCGGCGATTGTGAACGCCAGGCCAGCGGCGCAGGTAAGGATCACCCGCGGTCGCCGAACGATCCCAGGCTCGACGACGAGGACAAAGATCGCGATCCCCGGCGCAAGCAGGAGGGTCAGCCCGTGATTGCCAAGGGACACGCCAAAGACAACTGCGGCGGCGAATAGCCAACGGTCTGCCGGCAGACCCGCCTGGAGTTTGTCCTGCCACCTGACGAGCAGGTGCAGCACCACGGCGGCGAGGAGCAGGTGCAATGCGTGCGGGTCGGCGCGAAGGCCGATTGCCCAGGTCTCGGCACTCACCGCCAGCGCGATGCCGGTCGCTACGCCGACGGTCAACCTGCCGGTGACGCTCGTCACGGTGGCTGCAATGACCCCGACCGCGGCGGCCACGAAGACGGCCGAGAGCAGGTTCGCCCGGAGTGCCTCGTTTCCGAACGGTTGGAAGATCAGGGACGCGAGCCACGCGAGGAGCGTGTACGCGGGATAACCGGTTGGGTGGGCGATGCCCAGCACAGGCCCGATCGCCTGGAACTCAGCCGTGTCCCAAAAGCCCACGTCGGGCATCAATGTGCGCCAGTAGAGGGCGAGGGCTGGAACGGCCACCAGCACGGCCGCGCTGAGTGGCCTGGCCGCCGCGCTCCCGAACACGCCGCTGGTCGCCGCGCCCAGACGGACGCGGCTCTCTACCACCCCTGAACGACCCCCCAGTAGACGCCCCATGCGTTGATGATGATCGAAGCGGCCACGATTGGGATTACGAGGAGTGGCATCACGAGCCTGTTGCCGGCGCCCAATCGGGCGAGGCCGAGAGTCACCAGGATCAGCGCGAATGGCGCGAAGTCACTGCTGAAGCGATAGCCGAACTGCACCCAGCCCTGGCTGAAATGCATCAGGTTGACGAGCGCGATCGCAACCACGGCCAGAGCAGCGCCGGCAACGAGGCGCCGACGCCATGCGAACACGAGCGTCGGAATGGCCAGCAGGTAGGCCGGGCTGGTGAGCAGGACGCTCATGCCGATCGCGTCCGGCTTGATGGGCGCGCAATCGGGGTTGAGCACGAGTGCCACGTCGCACCCGGGCTGCAGGATCGGCAGCCAGCCGAGCATGATCAGGGCGTTGAGCGGAATGTGTCCGATGTCCTCTATGCCGAGCGAGCGATCGATCCTGAGCCCGGCGCAGAAATCCGCCCCATACAGGCAGTGGTCTGGCGGCAGGTACCCGAGGTACTCGGTCCGGTAGAGGTGGTCGTAGGCCGGGTTGAAGACGTGTCCGGTGGCGGCGACGTTATAGGTGAGCAAGAGCGCCAACGGGACCGCGGCACCGAGGCTCGCGGACAGGCCGCGTTTCCAGAACGAGCCACCGCCGCCGACGAAGAGGAAGAACGGTGCGCCGAAGATCACCGGCAGGCGCGCCAGAGCTCCGACGCCGAATACGAAGCCAGCAAGGAACTGGAGCGGGTCGACCTGCCCGCGCAGCCGTCGATACCAGGCCAGGAACATGCTGCGCTGCTCGAAGGTGGCGGCGAGTTCACCGCGCTGAGCGGCAGCGGCTTCCCGTACCTGATTGAGTCGCGCCCGGATGCGCTCCTGGCGCTCCGCGTCCAGCGCGAGAGTGACGCCGAGCAGTACGAACGTCAGCGCCACGACGTGGGCCAGGAACCAGGTCGTCGAGAGCATCGCGGCATACCAATGGACGGTGCCGAAGGCGAAGAACAGGGTCGCAAGGAAGGCCGCGGCTCGATTCTCGGTCACCCGACTCGTCATCCGCCATGCGAGTCCGACGTTGATGGCGCCGATGACCACGCCAACGAGCTGCGAGTTCGTGGCCAGGCCGAAGATCGCCACGAACGGCATCAGCAACACGGCCGGCAGCGGCGGGAACGGCAAGAGCCCGTAACTCCGGGCACCGGGCACCGATGGCAGGGGCATGACGTCTTGGAAGTAGCCGTTGGTGAACGGGCCATCAGTAACCGGATAAGCGATCACGAATCGGCCATGCAAGAACGCGTCCGCTTGCCACACAAAGTGGTTGTAAAAGCCGCTCCTCGATGGGTTCGAGAAGGCATAGATGCCGAGGCCCAGCGTCACGAAGAACAGTCCGACATAGGCCGGATCTGCGCGTTCCAAGGCAAGTCGGATTCGACTGAGAACGCCGGTGTCGCCGCGGTCGGCTTGGGGGGTTCGAGGGAGGGTCGTTGCTATACTGCGCTCCACCTCGTCACCCTCTGGAGGTTGGGTCGGTCATGACAGCGCCCCAGGCGGATGGGGCCGACCGGATCTCTGGAGCCGCGAAGAGTTTGCTCCGGCCGAGCACGGCCCT
>JBPCLD010000226.1:0-5123 GCA_051003655.1 Candidatus Limnocylindrales bacterium
TACCTCCTCAAAACGACCGAACCAGCGGTCGATTCCTGCAGCGAGCGCGGCAGCGGTATCGTGCGGCGCCTCGCGTGTTCCCGTAGCGCACGATAGCGCAACGGCTAATCGCTGCGCAGCGCCGAGCCCCAGGGAATTGCGACGCGTTCGATTAGCGATACCGCGAGGTAGGCCCCGATTGCGGCGGCGGCCCCGATCAAGATCCCCGCCCAGGCGAGGTCGAAGGCGCCGCTGCTCATCGATGTCAGGACGATCCGGCCGAGAACCTCCGAAGTGCCGCCGAAGTATTCGCCGACCACCGCGCCGATGAACGACAGGGTGGTGCCGACCTTGAGCGCGGTGAAGAAGAACGGGAGCATGTTCGGGATACGCACCTTGCGCAGCACGGCTGCGTCGGTCGCGGCATACGACCGCATCAGCTCCATGGACGCCGGTTGGACCTCGGTCAGGCCGCGGGTCACGTTGATCATCACCGGGAAGAAGACGAGCAGAGCCGCCATCATCATCTTCGACAGCGGGTTCAGCACGCCGAACCAGTTGTTGAGGATAGGCGCGAGGGCGATGATCGGGATGGCGCTTGACGCGATGGCTACCGGCAGCATCACGTCGCGAGCAACCACCCAGCGTGCTGCGGCGAACGCGACGAGCAGGCCGCCCACCGTTCCGATGCCCAGACCGCCCATGGCCTCGAAGAAAGTCGCCTGGGCAGACCGACGGAGGGTCTCGACGTTCTCCAGGGCGGCGGCGCCGATGGCGCTCGGCGCAGGCACCACCCGCCTGCCCGGACCAGCGGTGGACATCTCCCATACCGCGATCACCGCGATGAAGACGACGATAGCCGGCAGGTAGCGCCAGGCGAACGCAACGACCGACGATGCTTGCGGTATCAGGCTCCGACGCGGCGGGATTGTTCCTTCGGCCTGGCTCAAGCGACCGATCCCTCGGCCTGGACACGGGCGACCGACGCACCTGATCCGCGCCGCCCGCGCAGGCTCTCGCGAACCTCGGTCACGAGCTCGAAGTAGCGGTCGCTCTCACGCGTCAGGTCGTTGCGTGGCTGGGGAAGATCGATCTCGACGATATTCGTGATTCGGCCCGGGCGCGGGCTCATCACGACGACGCGCGTCGACAGGAACACGGCCTCCGGGATGGAATGCGTGACGAAGATCACGGTCGTGCCCGTCTTGCTCCAGATGCCCAATACCTCCGCGTTGAGCCGCTCGCGGGTCATCTCGTCGAGCGCACCGAACGGCTCATCCATGAGCAGCAGCGCGGGCTCGATCGACAGCGCGCGTGCAATCGCGACGCGCTGCTGCATGCCGCCCGACAGCTGGTGCGGGTAATGACGCAGGAACTGGCCGAGCTCGACGAGCTCGAGCATCTCGCGCACCCGGTTATTGCGCTGGGTCTTGTCCATGCCCATCAGCTCGAGCGGCAGGCGGACATTCGCCTCGACCGTGCGCCAATCGAACAGCACCGGCGCCTGGAAGACCATGCCGTAGTCGCGCGCAAGCCGTGCGGAGTGCGCTGACTTTCCGTTTACCTCGACTACTCCGCTGGTGGGTCGGATCAGGTCACCGACGATCCGGAGCAGCGTTGACTTGCCGCAGCCCGAGGGGCCGATCAGCGAAACGAACTCGGTCGGGGCAATGGTCAGGTTTATGCCCTGGAGCGCGGTGAGGCGCCCGCCATCCTGGAGGGCGAATGTCTGCTCGACGTCGGACAGCCGGACGGCGGGAATATCGGAGCCTGTGGGAGCCACGTCTCGCTGCTTCGCGTTCTCGGTCATGCGTTCTCCGTCCGAATGCCGCGCCGGCTGACGACCAGAATCTCGGCCAGACGTACCGCCAAGAACGAAACCACTCCGACAACGGCTGTGACGAAGATGGTCGCCCACAGCTTCTCGGGACCGGTGACGTACTGCTGGTTGAAGTTCAGGATCGCGCGCCCCAGCCCCTGCGGCACACCGCCGGGGCCCTCTCCGATGATCGTGCCCACGAGGCTCGCCGCGGCGGCGATCTTGAGCGCCGTGAACAGGTAGGGCACGGACGCCGGCAGGCGTACCTTCATGTACAGGTCCCATTTGCTCGAGGCGTACGAGCGCATCAGCTCCACGGCCCGTGGGTCAGGTGAGCGCAGCCCGCGCAGAACCGCGATCGTCACCGGGAAGAACGTGAGGTAGGTCGCGATGATCACGACCGAGATCAGGCCACGGCCGAGGCTGGCAACGATGAGCGGAGCCAGGGCGACGATGGGGATCGTCTGGCTCGCGATCACGTAAGGCACGAACGCGCGCTCTATGAACCTTGAGTGGACGAACACGGAGGCGAGGGCGATGCCGAGCGCGGCGCCCACCGCGAAGCCGATGATCGCCTCGCTCCACGTATACAGCGCCTGCTCGAGCAGGTAGTTGGCCAGGCTGTAGTCGGCGTTGCGCTGGAAGGGCTGCGTGAAAGCCCCGGCGATGTCCCATAGGTGGGGGAGCTGGCGGTCGGAAAGCTGGAGGACGCGGAAGGGCGGGTTGTGGAAATAACCGATCTCGGGCAGCCGCCAAGGGTCGCCAGCCAGCCATTTCGCGCCCTCCCAGAGGGCAGTGAAACTAACCAGGAACAGGACCAACGAGAGTCCGCGGCGTAGGGCTCTGGGCCTTGAAGAGGTTTCCTCTGGCAATCCCGGCACGGTGGGCACGCCCGTGCTTGCCGCTGAGGACTGGCGCTCGACCTCGGGCTCGCTGGACATCGGGCGAAACTCTATCGCGACAGGAGATCCTGTCGGGAGGTGCTTGCTACCGAGCCGTCGCCGGTTTGTCGTCGATCGGCAGGTCCAGCCAGCCCTCGCGCAATGCGCGGGTGGCCAGCTCGGTCCGCGAAACAACGCCGACGCGTTCGAAGATCCGCCGCAGGTGCGATTCGACGGTCTTCGCGGAGATCTCGAGCTCGGCCGCTATTTCATCGTTCGAACGCCCGTCGACGATCAGTCGCACTACGTCGAGCTCCCGCTGGCTGAGCGCGAGTCGGGTGCCAGGCCGCAGGCCGAAATGGATCCCGCCTGCCGCGGCCGCTCGTATGGCCGCCAGGAGGTCCTCGATCGGCCCGTTCTTGAGCACGAAACCCGAGGCGCCGAGGCGAAGCGCCGCCTCCGCGTATTGCGGATAGTCGTAGGCAGTCAGGACGACGACAGCGGGTCGTTCGGCGCGCTTGCCTTGGAGCGCCGTCAGCCCGCTCTGGGTACCCAGTCGGACGTCGAGAAGCAGGACGTCCGCGTCGCCGGCCGCGAGAATCGCTTCGGCGTCGGCCACGGTGTCTCCGAGAGCGAGCACGCGCAGGTCCGGCTGTCCGCGCAGAAGCGACGCGATCCCATCGCGCAGGACGGGATGGTCGTCCACGATCGCCACCGAGATCTGGCTGCCTGGCACTTCCGGCGCCGTCGGAGAATCGTCCGTCATGTGCGCCATTCGAGAGTCACCCGCGTCCCGCCCTGCGGCCAGCGGCGCACATCCAGCAGCGCTCCGATCTGCTCCGCCCGCTGTCGCATGTTGAGCAGCCCGAAATGCCCGACAGCGGTGCCCGCCGCCTCGGTCGTGTTGATGCCGATGCCAGCGTCGTCGATGGAAAGTGACGCGCTCGAGGGGCTCGTCCAGTAGCGCACCACAATGGGCGGCCGCCCGTGGCGAACAGCGTTTGAGAGCGCTTCCTGGGCAACTCGGAAGAAGGCGAGCTCGACCTCAGCCGGTGGGCGCACCTGGTCGGCTCGCTCGAGGCGCACCTCACCGCCCGCCAGGCGGCTGACCCGCTCCACCAGCCACTCGAGAGCGGGGCCAGTCCCCAGGTCATCGAGGATGGGCAGGCGGAGGTCGCCAAGGATGGCCCGCAGGCGCTCGGCCACCTCGCGCGCAGTAGCCGCGCTCTCCCTGTCGCCCGACGCGTCCAGGCGCCAGCCGAGCATCGTCAGATCCTGCAGCGCGTCGTCGTGGATGTCCGCGGCGATGCGCGACCGCTCGGCTTCCATCGCCGCGACAACCTGGTCGCGCTGGGTCGTTGCTGCAACCGCGGTGCGAGCGAGTGGTCGCACGGCGAAGAACTGTGCGGCGAGCACGACGAGGATCCAGAGGATGAGCGGCACGACCGCGCGTGGGTCGCTTGATCCCCAAGTCGCGATCACTGCGATCGCGGGCGTGATGCCGAGAACGGCGAGCTCCAGAGCTGCGACGACGGACTCGCGCCCACGATCGGACGACGGCAGCGACTCCCGGAGAACTGCGGCGACGAGACCCGGCACGGCCGTCGTTGCGGCCACAAGGAGCATCGCGACGACGCGAAGCGGCTCGCGCGGATCGAAGGACGGGTTCGGCGCGAGGATGCCCAGCGGAACGCTGCTGACGGCGAGAGCGGCAGTCAGCAGGGTGACCCGAAGCCGATATGGATGCGGCAGAGAATCGGCCAGGATCAGACCGAGGGTCGCTGCAGCTGAGGCAGCCAGGATCCAAGGCGCAATATCCGCTGTGAAACCATCTTGGCTCAATCCGCTTCCGACAAGGAAAGGAACCATGGTTGCGACGGCCGCCGGGACGGCCATCTCGCGAAACGGCGTCTGCGGCGCCTGGCGCGCCAGCCACCACCCGCCGACGACGAGCATGGCAACGCCAAGGCCCGTTGTGGTAAGTGAGTACAGCTCGAAACCGCCGGGCAGCGCCCGTCCCACTGACAGCAGGATCGCCGCGAGTGCGATCAGCGCGGCGATGCCGTTCACAGGACGCTCGAACATCGATCGATTGTCACATCGTCCCTTGCCCGCGCCCATCAGGGAGATCCCCTAACCAGGTCAAGGGAAGTCGCTGATTTCGACGGGCGCCCAGCCGCCCTAGCGTCAGCCCATGCCTTACCCCGAATTCAGGAACGAAGGCTCACGCGGCCCCGGCCTGAGCCTGATCGTCCCAATTCTTGCCATCGCCGCGGCCACCCTGTTGGTGGGCGCGGGACACATCACCGCAACGGCGCCGCCGACCGGGCTGCCGGACTGTTCGGCCGCCGAGCGCCCCACGGCGCACAGCGGGTATGACCAGTGGGATCGCACGATGCTCGATCCCGGGCTCACATTGGACCGGTCGTACGAGCCTCCGGACC
>JBPCLD010000227.1:0-6468 GCA_051003655.1 Candidatus Limnocylindrales bacterium
CCTCGGCCGCGATCCGCAGGTCGCAGGCCAGCGCCAGACTCAGCCCACCTCCCGCCGCCGTCCCGTTGATGCTGGCGATCACCGGCTTGGGCAACCTTCGGATCGGCAGGATCATCCGGTCGTGCATCGTCGAGGCCAGTGTTCGGACGTACCCGCCGGGGTCAGCGTCGAGCGATCGGGCGAACGCCCGCACGTCGCCGCCCGCCGAGAACGCCTTGCCACTTCCGGTCACCACCACCACCCGGACGGCTCGGTCTTGGCAGCCATCGAGCGCATCGCCGAACGCGATCAGGGTTGGCTCGTGGAAGGCGTTTAGCGTGTCCGGCCGGTCCATGATGATCCAGGCCAGCGCGCCGTCTCTCTCAACTCGCACGCTCGCCGCCATGCGCAGACCTCCTCAGCGCAACACTCGCTATGCCGACTCGCGAGTCACCGAGCAATCATAGCCCGCGTCAGGCTACTGTCAAGGACGTCCGCACGTGAGTCGGGCGCACGGCTACGGCCCGGGTAATGGAGGGTGGCAGGTGAGCGAGACGGTGATCGTGGGCGGCTCGGTATGGGATGGCACCGGCGCGACTGCGCGCGGGGCGACAGTTCGGATTCGCGATGGCAGGATCGTCTCGGTCGCGGACGGTGCCACCCGCAACGAGCCCGATGACGCGCAGGTCGTCGATGCAACCGGGAAGTTCGTCATGCCCGGCATGATTGACTGTCACGTGCATCTGACCTCGAGCGGAGCCGCCAACTACGAGCTTCAGCGGTTGAAGGATCTGATTCCACTTCAGGCCCTTCGCGGCGCGGCGAACGCGCGAACCATGCTGCAGGCCGGCTTCACGACGGTGCGCGACCTCAGCGCGCCGGGTTACGCGAACATCGCGATTCGGCAGGCGATAGAAGGTGGCTTCACGGTCGGCCCGCGCGTCCTAGCGGCGGGCATGTCGCTCACCGTCACCGGCGGTCACGGCGACTCGTACTATCGGCCGGAGGTCAGCGTCTTCCGCGAGAACCTGATCGACGGTCCCGACGCGGCTCGCCGAGCGGTTCGGGAGACGATCAAGATGCACGCCGACGTCATCAAGCTCCTGGTGACCGGTGGCGTGATGACAGACGGCTCGGACGTTGGCGCGCTGCAGTGGACCCCGGCCGAGCTGTCGGCGGCAATTGAGCAGGCCCACCAGCTCGGGGTGCGCGTGGCCGGTCACTGTCACGGCGCGATCGGCGTCAAGGAGGGTGTCAAGGCCGGTCTGGACACGGTAGAGCACGGCACGATGCTCGACGAGGAGGCGGCGGACCTGCTCGCCGAGCGCGGAGCCTACCTCGTTCCGACGATCGTGGCCGGGCGAAGCATCGTCAAACACGGGACCGCCGCCGGTATCGCGCCGCACGTGGTCCGCAAAGCCGAGCAAGTGGGCGTCCTGCACCAGCGCAGCCTGGAGCTTGCCCAGAGAGCCGGTGTCAAGATCGCCTTTGGCACGGATTGCGGCACCCCGTTCAATCGTCCCGGCGAGAACGCCGTGGAGCTAGCCTTGCTAGTCGAAGCGGGCCTCTCGCCGATCGACGCGCTCACAGCGGCCACCCGAGTGGCGGCCGAAGCGATCGGCCTATCGGCCGAGCTTGGTACACTGGAACCAGGCAAGATAGCTGACCTGCTCGTCATTGACGGCGATCCGCTACACGACGTCAACATCCTGCGCGATCAGTCCCGGATGGCGTGGGTCTTCAGCGGTGGCAAGATCGTCAAGGGGCCGCCTGCGTAGGGGCGCAGGGCGGGCGCCGAGATGCGTTGCGGGCACCCGCCCTGTGCTTTCGCGCCATCTCGGGCACGCGCCTTCCGCCGCTACGCCGCGGGTCGGTGCAGGTCCTTCCCACGTGAGATCCTTTGATGCCGGTGACGATCGGCTCAGGCTCCGCCGGCACGCAAGTAGCTCGGCAGAGTCATCATCCCCGCCGCGGGTAGGCCGCTGTCCTGCTCGTCGAGCAGGCCGAACGGCTCGCGGAGGCGGTCCACGACCCCGCGCGCGACCTCACCGCCGGAGGCGCCAGGCGCCTCCGCTCGGATCTGCTCGAAGGCGCCCGCAAGCGCCTCATGCACTCGGTGGCTCTCACGGAAGATGTCGGCCACACGCCCCTCGCTCGCAACCGGACCCAGGTCGCCGCTCGGCCCTTTGAAGGCATGCCCCATGAGGAGCGTCCGAGCCCCGATCGCCTCGGCCCTCCGCAGACTGGCAGGATAGGCGGTGGGCTCTTCGAGGACCGGGAGCCCGCCGAGGCGGCTGCCGCGAGCCTGGCTCGAGTCGCCGGTGATCAGCAGGCCGGTCGCCTCCCACCAGTAACACACCGAGCCTCGCGTGTGGCCCGGGGAGTGGACGACCTGGAGGCGGACGTCCGCGCCAAGGTCGACGATATCGCCGTCCTCCAGGACCCGATCGACACCAACCTCACGGCCGAGCAGACGCAGCAGGAACGCCTCTCGACCGGAGATCATTCGCTCGAGGCCGATCGCCCTGAGGCCTTCGGCGGCCTTCTCGACGGCTCGGCGTTTCGAGTCCGCGAGCGCTCGATCCTCACGGTGCAGCGCGATGTCCGCGCCGGCATCCTTGAGCTCTGCGTTGCCGCCCAGATGGTCCATGTGGCCGTGCGTGTTCAGCACGAGATCGACGTCGCTGAGCGCCAGTCCGACGCTTCGAAGGGCCGGCTCGAGGTGGTTGGTGGGCGTCCCGAGTACCCCACTGTCGACCACAGCCGTGCGTTCGCCACGGATGACATACAGATTCACCAGGCCGCCGCCCTCGAACGGCGCCGGCACGCGGTAGACTCGCTCGTGGACTTTGTCGATCCCGGATGCAGCCATGCCCCCTCCTCGATGCTGGTCGGTGCCCGACTTGTGTCAGCCGCGACGACCCAGAGAGCAGTCGTCCCCGGTCGACGTTGACACCGTCGGGCCAATGGTGAATGATACGCGTCCGATGATGGCGGCATCGGCCGCGCCCGTGGGAGGTTTGGAGATGCACACTCGGCGCGCCGCGCGACCCAGACCGCGCCAGTTCTCTCGGCACGTCGCGACCGTCCTCACGGTCTCGCTGCTGGTGCCGCTGCTGACATTCGGGTCGGCCAGGCCCGCGCCGACGAGCGCCGCGTCTTGCCCGAACATCGAGATGCTCGATGTGCTTGGCGCTGAGAAGCAGGAGCGTTTCTGCCTCGGCGACCTGACGACCGCAGGCCTGATGCCGGATGTTCAGACTGACCCGCGCGACTGGGCTGGTCTCCACGCCAAGGACACCCGCAACCCGAGCGGCGTGCCCGGTGTCCAGATCAATGGCTACTTCCGGGATGACTCGACGTCCAATCCCCAGCATGGTTGGAACCACGACAGCCAGTTCGTGATTCGCCTGCCGAGCACCTGGAACGGCAAGCTCGTGATCACCGGCGCGCCAGGCGTGCGACGTCAGTACGCCAACGACGTCGTCATCAGCGATTGGGTCCTGGCGCGTGGCTATGCCTACGCTTCGACCGATAAGGGTAACGGCGGCGCGACCTTCTTCAAGGACGGCGACGAGCCGGGCGACGCTTTCGCCGAGTGGCACCGCCGCGTCACCGAGCTTACGATCGCGGCGAAATCCACCGTCCAGCAACACTATGGTGTCGATCCAGTCCGCACCTATCTTGCCGGAGTCTCTAACGGCGGTTACCTGGTCCGCTGGGCGCTCGAGAATCGACCCGAGCTCTATGACGGCGGCGTGGATTGGGAAGGCACCCTATTCCGCCAGGACGACTACACTCTAGTTTCCGCTAACTCAGGCGATGGCGAGGGACGGCGGTGGCTTGTCAGGAGTGCCTGAAGAGGCAGCGGTGGGCGTTCGAGGGCGGCGTTGGCCCCACCAGCCCTTGGGCAAGTGGTCGGTGACGGCGCGTTTTACGCGAAGTCGCGCTGGCAACGGGAAGGCTGGTGGAAAATCGGCCTGCGCCAGCAGCCGTCGGAGCCGCCCAGGCGTCCGTCGAGGCTGGCGGTCCCAGGAGCCGGTCGGGACGGCTGGGCTGGTCGCCGCGGCGTAGGTGAGGACGGCCCCGGCGAGCAGCGCCAGTTCGGGGAAGCGCTGGCAGGTCTCCTGCTCGTGCACGAACTGGCGCGCGGCACCCAGCATCTGTTTGGCGGCGAGCGGCAGTTGCTCGACCGGCCAGCGGTCACGGTACAGCTCGCGCAGCACCTGAGGTGAGAGCGCGAGTGGCGTTGCCACCAGCAGGGGCTCGGTGTAGGCCGGGTCAGAGATCGCGACGATGGTGAACGTCGGACTGCCGGGGGCGGCGTCTGGGGCCACCAGCCCAGTCCACTGCTCGGCGCGCAGGGTCCGGTCGCCATCGCTGGCGTGTTCGGTCCACTCCGTGACCTGATCCGGCGGGGTGGCTGGGATCTGCCGCTCCTTGCGCCGCCGCGCCAGCGGGCGCACCAGGTCGCCATACGTCGCCGGTCGGCCTCGCCCCGGATACGGCGGGGGCTCGGCCCGCCGCGCGGTCACGTTCTTGAGCAGCCGGGTGACCCAGACCGTCGCACCGACCGCCTGGACCTGTCCCACCGTGAACTCGCGATCCATGACCAGCACGTCATCCGTTGCCTGGAGCTCCACCGCTCGCTTCAGCAGCACCCGCCGGTGCGCGCTCGGACTGGGATCCGATGACTCGGCGCGGACGAACCCGAGGGGCAGCCCGAACCGCTGCCTACCCACACTCCCGACTCGCGCAATGATCCCAACCGGAATCGCCGGCAACGCCTTCCCCGCCGTCGCGCTGTAGTGGTTGGTCGGACATCCCTGCAACCGTGGTCGCCAGAAGCCCGTGACGTCGATCGCGACCGGGCGATACCCACCATGCCGATGCGGCTGCCAGAACCCCTCAGCCACGACGACCACCGCCCACTGCCTCACCAGCCGATGACTCGTCCAACTCCCCTGCCCCAGCGCAGCCCACGCCCGCCGAGCCGCCCCCGCCGACAGCCCCGCCGCGCTCAACCCCGGGAAGATCGCGCCGCGCGACAGCAGCAGCTTCCCGCACAGCACCATCCAAAACAGGTGCAGCAGCCCCAGGTTCGTCCCGATCGGCAGGTCCACCACCAGCGCACTCACCAACGTCAGGACGCGATACACTGCCTCTTGCATCCGGTGGGTCCTCCCCTGAGTTCAGGCTTCAAGCACCCGTACTCTAGGTCGTGGACCCACCGTGATGCAGCCTCGCCCCGCTGCTCAGCCGCTCGCGCGCGCCAGTTGGCGAAAACTAGAGAGTTAGAGGTTCGGCCGAAAACACGCCATCGCGGTCGTGACTGGCCGTCGTCCGACGGTGCGTATACTCTTCAGAGCATGGGTATGCAGGCGGACAGTCGTCGGAGTTGACGCGGCTGGAGCAAAGCTTGCTCGACTCTCGCGATCGGTTCCTCGCCTACATTCGCAAGCGCCTGGCCGACCCCGACCTGGCCGAGGACATCCTCCAGGACGGCTTGCTGCGAGCCCTTCGGGCGGCGCCGGCGCTGCGCCACGAAGACCGCCTGGTCTCCTGTTTCTACCGCATCCTCCAGCATGCCATCGTCGATGCCTATCGACGCCGGAGCGTCGAGCAGCGATACGTCACTCCCCTCAACGAGGCGGAGCCGAGCGCCGAGCCAGAGGACGAGGCGGTGATGTGCGCCTGCTTCGAGCCGCTCGTGTCTACCCTCAAGCCCGAATATGCGGAGCTGATCCGCGCGGTGGAGATCGCAGGGGAGAACCCCGAGCAGGCAGCGGAGCGGCTCGGAGTGACCGCCAACAATCTGAAGGTACGACGGCATCGGGCCCGTCAGGCACTACGGCGACGCCTCGAAGAGACCTGCCGGACGTGCGCCAAGCACGGATGCGTCGATTGCACCTGCCGTCCTGAATGAGTTTTGGGCGGGCGACCAGCTTTCGGGGCACGGTGTAACCTCCGCCGCCTTCTGCGTCTATGAGGATGAACGGAGCGGAGAACGAACTCCGACATCCAGATAGAGGCTCAGGAGAGTAACCATGCACGCGCACCACGACGCACATCAAGCGAACGGGTCACTGGACCGCATGGCTCTGGCGGCGACGCTGCACTTCCTCACCGGCTGCGGCATCGGCGAGGTGCTCGGGTTGGTCATCGCCACGTGGCTCGGCTGGAATACCGTTGCCTCGATCGCCCTGGCGGTCGCCCTCGCCTTCGTCTTCGGCTACGGCCTTGCCATGCGACCGCTGCTGGCCAGTGGGCTGGCCCTTGGTCCGGCTCTGCGGCTCGCCCTGGCGACCGACACTGTTTCGATCATCGTCATGGAGATCGTCGACAACGCGATGATGCTGGTGATCCCCGGCGCCATGGACGCTCACGTTACGGCCCCCCTGTTCTGGGGCAGCCTGGCCTTGGCCCTCGGCGTCGCGTTCCTGGCGACGTTTCCGGTCAACCGGTGGCTAATCAGCCACGGCCAGGGGC
>JBPCLD010000228.1:0-4113 GCA_051003655.1 Candidatus Limnocylindrales bacterium
CCCCATCTCGGAGCGCGCCCGCTCGTATTCACGGACGAGCGTGAGGTTTGACACGGTGCGGTCGTCGGTCGAAAGCGTGACCGGCACGCGTGCGCGGTGGAGGCGCCCAAGCGGGTGGTCGGCCAGCGTGGGATAGATGGAGGCCTGCACATTGCTGGTCGGGCACAGGTCGAGGGTGATATCGCGGGCGATGAGCTCCTGCATCAGCTCCGGGTCCTCCGCCGCCGGCGCGCCATGCGCGATGCGCGACGGCCCCACGGACAGCGCCCGCCGCACCTGCGCAGCGCCGCCCCACTCACCGGCATGGATCGTGACGCCCAGGCCGGCGGCACGGGCCGCATCGAACGCGTCTCGATGGATCATCGGATCCGGGAAGGCCGCCTCCTGACCGGCCAGGTCGAACCCAGAAAGGGCCTCGCCGATGAACCCGGCCGCCTCGAGCGCCACAGCAAGGCTCATCTGTGGCGGATGGGATCGGAGCGCAACCGCGATCAGTCGGACGTGGACGCCGGTCGAGGCCGTGCCAAGGGCGGCGCCGTCGACGACCGCGGCGATCGACGCGCGCAGGTCCAAACCCTTTGCGAGGTGGAGGGCCGGCGCCCAGCGGATCTCGACGTACCGCGTGCCGTCCGCCGCGACGTCCTCGACCAGCTCGTGGGTAATACGGCGGATCGCATCGCCGTCCTGCATGAGGGCGATGGGCAGCTCGAACGCTTCCAGCAGCCGCGCCTGATCGGCGACCTGCGGCGGCGCCTGCAGCCGTCGAGTGAACGCGGCGAGATCCATCCGCTCATCGAGGCCGCGCTCTCGGGCAAGCTCGAGCGCGGTCCGCGGCCGAAGCGAGCCGTCGAGATGGAGGTGCAGCTCGGCCTTCGGCATGCGCGCGAAGAGATCGCTGAGGTCGTCACCCACGATAACCCGATCGTACGGCAGCGAACCGCTCCCCAGCGAACCTAGACTCGCCAGACATGGACCTCACCCTCCTCATTGCCATATTCGCCATCGCAGGTGCAATGCTTGGATTCGCCGCCGACCGCCTTTCCGTACGTTGGCCTGCCCACCAGCCCGGCTACCAGCCACGCGGGCTCGACTGGCGCGCGATCGTGCTCGTGGCGACTGGAGCAGTCGTCTTCGGCGGGCTGGTGGTGCGCTGGGAGGACGACCCGAGATCGCTGATCCTGCTTGGTATAGTGGCTGGCGCTCTCGTGGTCCTGCTCGCCACTGACCTCGACCAGAAGATTCTCCCTGACCTCATCACACTGCCGCTCATCGGCCTGACCGCCGCGATCCTGCTGCTGGGCTGGTCGCCGCTGCTGGCGGGCAAAGAGCTTGGCGTCGTCAGCGGCATTGCCGGCGGCGTGGTTGCCCCCGCGTTCCTGTTCATCACCGATCGGCTGCTCCGCGGCGACCTTGGCGATGGCGACCTGAAGCTGGCCCTAGGCATGGGAATGCTCAATGGCCTGTCACTTCTCGTGACCGGGCTTCTCGCCGCCAGCATCGGCTTTTCGGCCGTGCTGCTCCTTCTGATCGCCACCCGGAGGATCAGCCTGCGCTCGGCCGTTCCATTCGGCCCGGTTCTGATCGCGACCGCGTTTGTGGCGATGCTGATCGGCTGAGTTAGCATCGCTGCGTCTCGGCGCTGCTCCGACCCCCATTCAGGATGCGGCCGAGGGAGGAAGTCGGCGTCGTGATCTGGTCTCGAAACAAGTTTCTGGCGTACGCGTTCGTTGCCCTCGCGACCCTCGCCATCGCCAACCCGGTTGTTGCCGAGGAAGGCAGCGACACGTTTATCTGGCCGACGTCCGGACGCGTCACCCAGCCGTATGGATGCACCGGCTTCTGGGCTGAGCCGCGGCAAGGGCCGTGCACGCACTTCCATGGCGGCATCGACATCGCCGATTCGCGCGGGACCCCTATCCGGGCCGCAGCAGACGGCGTGATCACTCACGTCGGCTGGGACCAGTGGGGCACGAGGAACTGGATGGTCATGATCAATCACGGTGGTGGCCTGACCACCTGGTACGCGCATCTGCGCGGCAAGCAGCTCACCGACGTCCAGAGAGGCGTCCGCGTTCGCCAGGGTGAGGTGATCGGCTACATGGATGAGACGGGACTCGCGACCGGAGTCCACCTGCACTTTTCGATCCTCAAGAACGGCTCGTACGTCAACCCGCGCGACTACATGGACGGGCTGCCCTTCAGGCCGCGCAAGAACGGCACGCCGACGAACGCGGCGTCGTGCGGCGACGTGTGGATCGCGAGCGTGTCCGGCGGCGCCACCGCGGCGGTGCTGGTGGGTGACGATGGCAGCGGAGGCGCTGACGCCACCTGCTCCGCGTGACGCCCGCAAACCTGATGCCCGTGGCGCGCAAAGGACCGGGTAGTAGCATCTGTCCGTGAAGCGGGTCACTGCCGTTGTCCTCGCCGGCGGGGAAGGGGAGCGGCTGTCAATCCTGTCTTCGGTTCGCGCGAAGCCCGCGGTGCCCTTCGCCGGCAAGTACCGGGTCATCGACTTCACCCTGTCGAACTGCGTCAACTCAGAGATCGACAACGTCCTGGTGCTCACGCAATACAACCCACGTTCGCTCAACGATCACATCGGCGCCGGCCGGCCGTGGGACCTGGACCGAAACGAAGGCGGGATCCGACTCCTCCAGCCGTACATCGCGCGCGGCCGCCCGTCCGAGTGGTATCGCGGCACGGCCGATGCGGTGCTCGTCAACATCGAGACGATCCGCCAGCAGCCCGGGGACACGGTTGTGATCCTCGCCGGCGACCACATCTACAAGATGGACTACCAGCCCTTCGTCCAGTTTCATCGGCGAAATCGCGCTGACGTGACCGTCGCCGTACAGCGGGTGCCGCTCGGCGAGGCGAGCCGCTTCGGCATCCTCGCCCTCGACGAAGACGGACGGGTGATCGACTGGCAGGAGAAGCCCAAGCAACCCAAGAGCGACCTGGCCTCGCTGGGCATCTATGTCTTCTCCAAGAAGTCGCTGCTGGCCTGGCTCGACGAGTCGCTGATCGACTTCGGGCGCGACGTCATTCCGGCCATGCTGGACGCCAAGGCGCGCGTGTTCGGCTACCAGTTCGACGGCTACTGGCAGGACGTCGGGACCGTCGAGGGCTACTGGCAGGCGCACATGGACCTGCTCGAGGAGCACCCTGCGCTCGACCTTTATGACAAGGGCTGGCTGATCCACACGCGATCCGAGGAGCGCGCCCCGGCCCGCATCGGGCCCACCGCGAGCGTCCACCGGAGCCTGATCAGTCACGGCTGCCAGGTGTGGGGAACCGTGGAGCGGTCGGTTTTGTCGCCCGGCGTACGGGTCGACCCGGGGGCCGTAGTCCGAGACTCAATAATCATGTTCGACACGGTCATCCGCGCCGGCGCAGTGATCGACCGAGCGATCATCGACAAGGAGGTCTCGGTCGGGCCGAACGCCGTCGTGGGCATGGGCTCCGACTACGACACGGCCAATCGCCAGGAGCCAGGGCGTCTCAACACCGGCATCACCGTGATTGGCAAGCGTGCCGTGATCCCCGCCGGCGTTCGTCTGGGCAGGAACGTCAAGGTCCTCGAGGAGGTGCGACCGTCCGACTTCGGCGGCCGGCGTACCGTCGCCTCAGGCGGAACGGTGGAGCACAAGAAGGCAACAGCGCGCGGCAGGCAGGCCGTGGGTCCCGGCGTCAAGGGTCGGGATGGCGAGCCCATCGCCGAACGCCTGTCCGCATCCCCGTGAGCGCCCGCTGACGGAGCCCGCTCTTGCGTCACAGCTCGACGGCTGGCTGGCCGAGCTGGGATTGGCGCCGATCGAACGTCAGGAACGCGAGGGGGCGACCAGCTGGGACCTCGTCCTCGATGGCCGTAAGCGGCGCGCGGTGCGAGTCACGCTGATCCTCGACCCGGCATTCGCGCTGATCGCTTGGGCACAGCTGGCGCCGCCGCTGTCCGACAGCTTCCGAAAGACGTATCGCCAGCTTCTGCGCTGGAACGACGAGCTGCCGTTCGCCAAGTTCGCCGTGTCAGAGGACGAACGGCCGATCCTGACCGCGGAGGTGAGCGCCGCCGGACTGGATGGCGACGCGGTCGGCCTCCTGCTGGCCCGGGTG
>JBPCLD010000229.1:0-4257 GCA_051003655.1 Candidatus Limnocylindrales bacterium
GCCAGCCCACGACCCGGAGCCGCATCCGCGGTGACGGTGGATTCCCTGGCAGGGAGCCGACGGTAAAGTCCGGATGGGAGAAACGAGGCGCGCCAGCGTACGAGTGCGCCTGCACGCCCTCCGATTCCCCCTCCGAGCCAGCCCACACCGATTCGAGGCGGCTCACGGAGGGCCACCGCCCACTTTGGCGACCATCAAACTCGATAGCGTTTCACGCGCCTTTTTGATCGACGGCGCACCGTTGCCCGTGCTCGAGAACGTCACCTTCGAGGTGCCGTCGGGCGGCGTGGTGGCTGTCGTGGGACCAAACGGTTCCGGGAAGAGCACGCTGCTGCGCCTGATCGCGGGCCTGCTACCACCCGATCGCGGCGGCATCACGATCGACGGACGGGCCGTGGGGGACGCCGACCAGCGGGTTGGCCTCGTCTTCCAGGAGCCGCGCCTTCTCCCCTGGCGGAAGGTTGTCGATAACGTCGCTTTCCCGCTCGAGCTGGCCGGCGTAGCGAATGCCGAGCGTCGTGGGCGATCGCAGACGCTGCTCGACCTGGTCGGCGTGGTCGGGTTCAGCGATGCGTATCCTCAGCAGCTGTCAGGCGGAATGCGCCAGCGGGTGGCGATCGCGCGGGCCCTCGCCCTCGACCCGGAGGTCCTCCTTCTCGACGAGCCGTTCAGCGCGCTCGATGCACTCACGCGGGAACGCTTCGACATGGAGCTGCTCGACCTTTGGCAGCGCATCGGGGCGACCGTCGTGGTCGTGACGCACAGCATCTCCGAATCTGTCTTCCTGGCGAACGAGGTGGTTGTGCTCTCACCACGGCCAGGTCGCGTCGTCGCCCGGGTGTCGGTCCCAATGCCGCGACCACGCACGCCGGAGGTATTCGAGACGCCCGCCTTCGCTAGGGCCGCCGCCGAAATCCGGGCTCACCTGGCCGGCACCCCCACCGAACACGCGGCGCAGGAGTCTGCGGCCGCGCCAATTCGCGATGTCCTCGATCGCGCCGGTGCGCCGGCTTGGTTCGATCCGTTCGGCGGCGGTGGATGAGCGCCCAAGTGCGGCGCGCCCGCAGTCGTTACATCGGCACCATCGTGCCGATCGTGATCGCCGCAGTCGTGTTCGTGCTGGCCTGGAAAGCTGTCGTTGTCGTCGGTGACTTCCCGACCTTCATCCTGCCGCCGCCCGAGACAGTCGCCGCGCGGCTTGTCGAAGCATGGGCAGAGGGCACCATGACGCCGCATGTGCTCGCCACCCTGTCGGAGATCGGCTGGGGCTTCCTGGTCGGCGCGGCGCTGGGCGTCGCGATCGGCTACCTGCTTGCCCGCTCGCCGCTGGCTGAACGGCTGGTGTCTCCATACCTCGTTGCTGCCCAGGCCACGCCGATACTGGCCCTCGCTCCTCTCCTCGTTCTCTGGCTGGGGACCGGCCTTGCAGCCAAGGTCGTGATCTGCGCATTGATCGTGTTCTTCCCTGTTGTGGTCGCGACGATCGTCGGCATCCGATCCGTTGACAGCAGGCTGCTCGAGCTGGGACGCAGCCTTCGGTCTACCCGCTGGCAGATCGTGCGTCACCTGGAGATCCCCGCCGCGTTGCCACAGATCCTGGGCGGGATGCGCGTCGGCGCGACGCTTGCTGTGATCGGCGCGATCGTCGGCGAGTGGGCGGGCGCGGATCGTGGCTTGGGCTATCTCATCAACCTTTCCCGAAGCAGCCTGTTCGACATTCCACTGATGTTTGCCACGCTCGTGACAGTTGCCGCTATCGGCGTCCTTCTCTATCTCGCGGTAGTGCTCGTCGAGCGTGCGCTCGTCGGTTCCTGGAGGTGATCGTGTCCCGTCGAATCGTCGTTCTCACAGTGCTCCTGCTCGTCGCGGTCGGGTGCTCACCCGCGCCGGCGGCGACTTTGCAGCGCACCGCTCTGACCGTGGGGCTTGGCTACATCCCCAGCGTCCAGTTCGCGCAGTTCTACCGAGCGCAGCAGCGGGGCTATTACAGCGACGCAGGGCTGGACGTGACATTCCAGCACCAGATCGACCCGAACCTGATCACGCTAATCGGCCAAGGTGCCGTCGACATCGGCCTGGCAGACGGCACGAGTGTGATCCCCGCAGCTGGCCAGGACATTCCGGTCCGCTACGCCGCGACGATCTACGCCCGCTTCCCGAATGTGGTGATGGCGGGCGCGGACAGCGGTATCACCACTGCGGCCGGCCTCGCGGGCCACACCGTGGGCATCCCGGGTCAATACGGATCGAGCTGGATTATGCTCCAGGCCCTGCTCCTGTCCGCCGGTTTGACCCCCGACGACATCGACATCCGGAACTATCCGGAGTTCGGCCAGGGAGTTGCACTGCGGCTGGCTGAGGTGGACGCGGCCACCGGCTTCAGGAACAACGAGCCCGTGCAGCTTGCACGCGAAGGCTTTGCCACGAACCTGCTGACGATCGACGAGATCACGCCGCTGCCCGGTCCGGGGCTGACCGTTGGCGAGTCGACTCTGGCGACCAAACGAGATGCCCTGCGTGCCTTCGTCGCTGCCACTTTGCGGGCGATGGACGAGATCGAGGCAAATCCGGAGCTCGGACTGGATGCCGCAATCGCCGTCGTACCCGAGCTCGTTGACCAGCGCGACGCGCAGCGCGCCATCCTCGACTCCACGATCGACATGTGGGAGAGCCCATACACTGGCGAGAATGGGCGTGGGGCGATCGACACACAGGCGTGGGAGACGTCTATCGGGTTCATGCGCGGGTTGCCCATTTCGAATATCCCCGCCGATTTGACGGCCGCCCAACTGGTTACGGAGGACCTGCTGCGGTGACGGACCACGACGAGCCACGCTCAGAGCCCGGCCATGGCACGCCCGAGGGCTACACGGCCGAGAAGCCGGCGGCTTCGGAGGTTGGCCAGCCAGGAACGCCGGGTTCTGGCGCCGACCACGACTCGGCGGCGACCGTCGGACACCACGACTCCGCGACGCACATGGATGCTCACACAGTGATCTCGGATGACGACCACGGCCACGCTGAGCCACACCTCGGACCCATCGACTGGGCGGCGTGGGCTTACGCGCTGGTGGGCGCGGCCGCCGGTCTCTTGGTGATCGCTCTGTTCTGGGTGGCCGTCGCCTAGATCGAACCTGTCTAGAACAGCCCGACCGTTTCCCCTTCGGCGTTGATATCCACGTCCTCGCCCGACGGGTTGGACGGTAGCACGGGCATCATCAGCATGTCGCCGCAGTAGGCGGTCACGAAGCCCGCTCCTGCGAACAGGCGCGCGTCGCGGATGGGAACCGTGAAGCCCGTCGGCCGACCCTTCAGGTTTGGGTCGTGGCTGAGCGAGAGTGCCGTCTTGGCCATGCACACCGGGAGATGGCCGTAGCCGAGACGGTCGAATTCGTGGAGCTGCTTGGCGGCCTCGCCACTCATGTCGACGCCGTCCGCGCCGTACACCTGCGTCGCGATCTGCTCGATGCGCTCCCAGAGCGTGGCGTTGTCCGGGCTCAGGAAATGGAAGTCGGGCGCGCCGTCGCTCGCCGCTTGCCAGACGGCTCGGGCGAGGTCCTCGGCACCCTCGCCGCCGCGCGCGAAGTGGTCCGTCACGACGGCGCCGCGCGCGCCGGCGGCCAGCGCCGCCTCCTGGACTGCGGCGACCTCGGATGGCTTGTCGCTCGGGAACGAGTTGATCGCCACGACCGCCGGCACGCCGTAGCCGCGCACGATCTCGATGTGCTTGATCAGGTTGCCGCAACCCCGGCGCACCCCCTCCGGATCCTCTTCGGCCAGCACTGGATCGAGCGGCTTGCCGGCGACGACGTGGCCAACGCCACCGTGCATCTTCAGCGCGCGGATCGTGGCCACGATGACGGCCGCCGCAGGACGGATGCCGGACAGGCGACACTTGATGTCGATGAACTTCTGGAAACCCATGTCCGAGCCGAAGCCGGCCTCGGTGCACACGGCGTCTACGAGCTTGAGCGCGATCCGATCGGCAACGATCGACGAGTTGCCGTGGGCGATGTTGGCGAATGGCCCGGCGTGGATGAAGGCAGGCCCGCCCTCCAGCGTCTGGACCAGGTTCGGCTTCATCGCGTCGCGCATGAGCACCGTCATCGCGCCGGCCACGCGCAGATCGTCGAGCGTGACCGGCTCACCGGAGTAATTCTCGGCCACGATCGAGCGGCCCAGGCGACTACGAAGGTCGTGGATGCTGTCGGCGAGGGCGAGGATCGCCATCACCTCCGACGCGGCGGTGATGTGCCA
>JBPCLD010000230.1:0-3865 GCA_051003655.1 Candidatus Limnocylindrales bacterium
TTGAACTGGTAGTGATCGCCCTGCACGAAGACGGGGCCCTCCCATCCGGCGTGGATGCAGCCGGCGAGGACGCTGGTTATGTACTCACCCGGCCGCTGGAAGGTGTACTCCTGCTCGCTACGGGCAAGCTCGAAGATGATCGTGCCGGCTTCAATCGAATCGGCTGCGTGGCACATCGCCGCGGCCATGTCGAACACCTGCGTGCGCAGATTCACGGCGGGAACGGTGAAGCCGTTGACCTCGCCACGACCACGGGCCATGTACAGGGCATTGATGCTCGCCGACGGAGCGCCCAGAGCCTGCGATGCCTCCCAGATGATCCAGCGCGCCACCTCGATCACGCCCGTGTCGGAGCTGAAAGTCGCGGACCAGACAGCATTGCGAACGCCCTCAGCGCGGAAGCCGTCTTCGTCGTCCATGACTAGGCGCTCGTCCGCGACGTGCAGGACGCCGTCGAGCGAACGCATCAGCTCGGCAATCGATTCGGCGGGCTGGGGGTTGGTCATAAGAACGAGTTCTCCTTGGGGCGAGGCTGACAAATCGTATTCGCAACTGACGCCAGGGTCCGTCCCGGCTGAACATTGGCTCGCTCCCGCCATGCAATTCTGAAAAGTTATAGCCCTGCTTATACGCGCCGCTGCAATGCCCTCGGCTTCACTCTTGCGCGACGTCTCTCCGGCCGTGGCGGCAATTCACGCGGCCCGTGAGGCATTGAAGGAGGAAGAAATGGGCATCATCGGACTACTCGTCACGATCGTGGTGATCATCATTTTGCTCCGCCTGATCGCATAGCTCGGAGCGAGAAGATGGAGATGGAACGAGAAGCTCGGCGCGGAAGCGTCGACATCGCACGCAGCGACTTGATTTCATGGAGCTCGATCGTGGCCGGCGTGCTCAGCGCGTTTGGGCTGTTCGTGCTGCTCAGCGCCGTCGCCCTGGCGGCCGGGCTGGAGGCAGATTCGCCTCGGTTTGGACGCGAGGTCGGCCTGATCGTCAGCGGATTCTTCCTGGTTGTGGCATTCCTCGCCGGCGGCTTTATTGCCGCGTGGACTGCGGACGTGGACGAGCCTGAGTCAGCGATCATGCACGGCTTCCTGGTCTGGGCGCTGTTCGTCGTCCTGCTGCTCCTGTTGGTCGCGGCCGGAGTCGGCACCGCGCTCGGCTCGGCCGGCAATGTGTTCAGTGGCACATTTACACCGGGTGACGGTGAGAATGCGGTGTCGGACGCCGCATGGGCGAGCGTGTTTGCGCTGGTGATTGCCGCGGCCAGCACCATCCTTGGGGCGACCCTTGCGGCGCACAATGACGTCCGCAACCGATTCCCCTTCGCACGGACGCCTCGCACCATCCGAACACGCGACTGAGTTTGAGTTTGTGGCGCGGCCGCCCCAATCTGGCGGCCGCGTTTCTTTATCCGTCGACTCGCCCGCCACGCCAATCGCGGTAAAGTTGATCGATGAGCGAACTCGTCGAACTGCTGGTCGGCACCAAGAAAGGCGCCTTCATCCTCGAGAGCGACGCGACACGTCGTGATTGGCGCGTGCGCGGGCCCTTCTGTGAGACCTGGCCCATCCATCACCTCGTGCGCTCGGGCTCCGACGGCGCTCTCTACGCGGCCGGCGGTAACGCCTGGTACGGGCCATCGGTCTGGCGGAGCGAGGACAACGGAACGACATGGTCGCAATCGAGCAGCGGGCTCACCTACGGCGACGAAGGGCCGAAGATCACGACGATCTGGAACCTCACGCCTTCCAATCGGACTCTTTACGCGGGCGTTGAGCCGGCGGGGCTGTTCCGCAGCGACGATCGCGGCCAGACTTGGAGTCATGTCGCCGGGCTTCGTGGGCATCCCTCAACGCCCGAATGGCAGCCGGGCAACGGCGGACTGTGCCTGCATTCGATAGTGCCGCACCCGACCGATGACGATCGGATGTGGGTCGGTATCTCGGCGGTGGGGGCCTTCGAGACGACCGATGGCGGCAGGACCTGGGAAACCAGAAACCGGGGCGTGCGCGCCGACTTCGTGCCGGGCGACCCGCCTGAGTTCGGGCAGTGCGTGCACAAGATGGGCCTCCACCCGGACAATCCTGACGTTCTGTACCAGCAGAACCACTGCGGCGTTTACCGGTCCGACGATGGCGGCCGCCAATGGACCGAGATCACTCCCGGGCTGCCGTCACAGTTCGGCTTCCCGATGGCCATCCATCCACACGACCCATCGACGGTCTACGTCATCCCGCTCAATGGCGACGACAAGGGCCGGCACATGATCGAGGGTCATACCGCTGTGTGGCGTAGCCGCGACCGCGGCGAGAGCTGGCACAGTCTCGACAACGGTCTCCCCAAGAGCGACGCCTATCTGGGCGTGTTGCGCGAGGCGATGGCGACTGATCCGCTCCAGCCGGCAGGCATCTACTTCGGCACCTCCACCGGCCAGATCTTTGGCAGCGCCGACGAGGGCGAGAGCTGGCAGTTGATCGCGGATTTCCTGCCACCCGTCTGGTCGGTCGAGACGTCGGTAGCCGGCTCCTAGCCTCGGTTCGCCGCGGATGGTGACCGTCCACCTCCCCCGCTCGCTCGTGACGCTCTTCACGGATCCCCCACCGCGCCGCTTGGAACTGCCCGCCGCCACCCTCTCGGACCTGGTCGCCCGCCTGGACGAAGGCTGGCCCGGCATGCGCGACCGGCTGTGCCAGGCCGGGCCTCAGATTCGTGAGCACATCAACGTCTTTGTCGACGGCGAGCGAGTGCGCGACCTGGGCGCCCCGATCCCAGTTGAAGCCGAGGTTCACATCATCCCCGCCGTGGCGGGTGGGACCTAGGCCCGGCTGCGCCTGTCGACGTAATCGACCAGCACGTACTCCCCCAATCGCTCGGGCGTGGCGTAGAAGGCGCGACCGCGGTTGAGCCTGGTCATGCGCTCGACGAACTCGGCCAGGGCGCGCGAACGCTCGAGCATGAACGTGTTGATGGTTATCCCCTCGCGCGTGCAGCGGGCCACCTCGCGCAGCGTATGGCGCACCGTCTGCCGTGTCGGTGGGTAGCTGAACTCGACCTGGCCGTTCTCGAAATGCGCGGTCGGCTCGCCGTCGGTTATGACAACGATCGATCGGTTCGCCGAATGGCTCCGTCCCAGCAGCTGCCGGGCGAGCGTCAGCCCGTGCTGGAGGTTCGTGCCGTACTCGTAGCCATGCCATGAAAGGGTGGCCAGCGCGGACGGTGCGATCTCACGGGCGTAGTAGGCGAAGCCGACGACATGCAGCTCATCGTGCGGGTAGCGCGTCCGAATCAGCATGTCCAGCGCCATGGCCACCTTCTTGGCGGCCAGGAAGCACCCGCGCAGCAGCATCGAGCGACTCATGTCCACCAATAGCACCGTGGCCGCGCGGTTGCTGTCCTCGACGTCGTGGACCTCGAAGTCTCTCGGCGACAAGCTAACGTGGGGAGCACGCTCTCCGCGAGCAAGGGCGTTGGCCATCGTACGGCCGAGGTGCAGGTCGAACGGCCGACCGAACTCGTACGGCCCGGTGCCCTCGCCACGCTCCCCCACCGAGCCCGAGGCCGCTCGCGCGTGGCCACCGAAGTCATCGCGGCGCATCCGGGCAAATAGCTCGTCCAGCACGCGCTGACCGACGCGCCTGGCGCCGCGCGGCGTCAGCTGCAGGCGACTGCCAGTGCGCTCGGCGTAGCCGGCTTCCTCGAGCGCGCGGAAGAGTGCCTGCAGAGCGCGCATCTCCTCGGCCGCATCAAGATCCAGGAACTCGGCCAGCTCGTCGGGATCAATCTCGTCGAGCGCGCCCACAGACTGGAACGCCCCGAGCTGCTCGTCGAGCTGATCGAGCCTGCGCAGCCGGCCGAGCTGCGC
>JBPCLD010000231.1:0-6783 GCA_051003655.1 Candidatus Limnocylindrales bacterium
CCGATCCTCAACGTCGATCTCCCCGCCGGCATCCGCGAGCGCGGGCCTCGGGAGGGAATTCAGCCCTGCTGGAGCGGATTGCAGGTACAGGGCACCGCTAGTTCCCCGCCTAGCACGGCATGACCGATTCTACATTGGGCTTGAGGGCCGACCGTCGGGCCGATTTTCTGCCATCCAGACATGGGTGAGCTGGTATCCAAGACGACCACCGCCCGACCGGTGGAATCAGCCCGAACCGGCAGTCATGGTATCTACCTGATGTCTAGGTGACGGGAACCGCGGCGCTCGCCGCTTCCAGCGAGACCTATCCATCGGATTACAGTCCGAGGATGTCTAAGTGACGGGAAGGATGGCGGAGAGGGTGGGATTCGAACCCACGATGGGTTGCCCCATACGGCATTTCCAGTGCCGCGCCCTAGGCCTCTAGGCGACCTCTCCAGGGAGTGGTGTGAAGGTAGGTGGCGGAGAGGGTGGGATTCGAACCCACGGTGCTTGCGCACACCGCTTTTCGAGAGCGGCACCTTCAACCACTCGGACACCTCTCCGCGAGAGAGGATACCGCGAGACGCCCCCGCGACCCCGCGACTCCGCGGACCAGGCGTTCAGCGGGCGCTGGTGACGCCCGCGGAGAGCTCAGCGGCTTCGGCCTGCATGATCCCGGACACCACGCGCACTCGTCGGCGCAACGCCTCGGAGGCAGAGACGCCGGCGAATCCTGCGGCGCCGTTGGCTGGGTCGGGCAGCGCGAACACGAGCCCGTCCACGTCGCTCTCCATCAACGCGCCGACGCACATGGTGCATGGCTCGTTCGTCGCGAAGATGACCATGCCGGAGAGCTTCGAGCGCCCGAGCCGTCGGGCGGCCTCGCGAAGAACCGCCATCACCGCATGCGCGGTGGGATCGCCGGTCGACTCGACCTGGTTCCGCGCCCGCGCAACCATCGCCTCGTCGAGCACCGCGACCGCACCGTCGGCTCTGTCACCGGCGTTCATCGCGGCTCTCGCCTCTGCCAGCGCGGCGCCCATGTAGAGCTCGTAGTTCACGCGGCCGATGCTACCAGCGCCGATTTCCGGCTTCCCCGATAGAGTCCGCGAGCAAAGCGCGAGTGGGGGTGAGAGGGAGTACATGACCGCTGCCGACTACGCCGATTCACCCGGCTGGAGCCTGAGCCCGCGGGCCAAGCTCGAGATCCTGTTTGCCACGCTACTGGCGCTGTTCCTGTTCGCGCTCGACCAAACGGTCGTCGGCGTGGCCCTGCCAAGGATCATCACCGACCTCCAGGGGAACGAGCTTTACACCTGGAGCATCACCATCTACCTGCTGACGTCGACGATCAGCGGGCCGATCTACGGCAAGCTCTCAGATCTCTTCGGGCGCCGGCCGATCTTCATATTCGGAGTAAGCCTCTTTCTTATTGCCTCCGTCCTGTGCGGGCTGAGTCAGGAGATGTGGCAGTTCGTCCTGTTCCGCGGCCTGCAGGGCCTCGGCGGCGGCGCGGTCTTCCCGGTGGCGGTCGCAGTCGTGGCCGACCTCTACAACCCGCAGGAGAGGGGCAAGTACCTGGGCTTCTTCGGCGCCGTCTTCGGGCTGTCGTCCATCCTCGGCCCGGCAATCGGCGGGATCATCACCGATAACTTCGGCTGGCACTGGATCTTCTTCGTCAACGTGCCGATTGGCCTCGTGTCGCTATTCGTGATCTTCCGCCTCATGCCCGCAATCAAGCGACCGGAGGCAGCGCGGAACATCGACTACGTCGGCGCCGCCCTCTTCACGGCTGCGATCGCGCCGATATTGGTCGGGCTCAGCAACAAGTCGGTCGCCGATTGGTCTGACCCCTGGGTCGGCGGCATGATGCTGATCGGCCTTGTGTTCCTGGCAGTTTTCATCTTGTGGGAGTCACGTTTCCCCGAGCCGATAATTCCGCTCAGCCTCTTCCGCATCCGAACGTTCAGCATCTCGGTCGTCGCGATATTCATGGCTGCGTTCGGCTTCTTCAGCGCCATCGTCTTCCTGCCACGCTGGTTCCAGGTGGTTGCCGGCGCGAGTGCAACGGAGTCGGGCTACCAGCTGCTGCCGTTGCTCGGCGCGCTGATCGTCGGCGCAACCCTGTCAGGTCAGATCGTCGCCCGCACCCATCGCTACAAGTGGCTGATCTTCGGGGCGATGCTTCTGCTCGCGCTGGGTCTGTTCCTGTTGACGAACCTCCACGCCAGCACGGACAAGCCCGTCTTATGGGTGTGGATGCTCATCGCCGGGCTGGGGATCGGTCCGTCGTTCGTGATCTTCACCCTGATCGTCCAGAACGCCGTGTCGCCGCGCGACATCGGAACCGCGTCCAGCAGTCTCAGCTTCTTCCAACAGATCGGTGGCACAGTGGGCCTGACGATAGCCGGGACCATCTTCGCCAGCCGCATCACAGAGGAGATCCCGCGCCAGCTCGTCTCCGCTGGCGTACCGGCCCAGTTCGTCGACCAGTTCCAGCAGGCTGGCGGCGGGGGCGGCGCGTTGGACCTGACCGGCACGGGCGACCTGGGTGCGCGCATCCTGGCCTCCGTCCCCGACGAGTTCAAGGGCCTAGTGGAGCCCTTGATCCCGAACATCGTGGCCGGCATCCACGAGGCCTTCTCACTGGCGATCGGCTCAATGGTCTGGATCGGCATTGCCGGCGCGATCATCGCCGCCATCGCTGTGCTCTTCCTGAAGGAGACACCTATGCGCACGACGTGGGAGACGCCGGAGCCCGACGGAACCCCGCCCGACGAGCCCGAGGCGCCCGTCGGGGGCTGACGTAGAGGCTACGTCTCGCGCCGGAACCTGATCTTGCCGAACGGGTTGAACGCGGCGGCAAGCTTGTCCGCGCCAGCGACGCTGACGAAACCGACCATGTGCTCCAACTGGACGTTTGAGGAAATCGTGTCTACGGTGCGGCTCGCGAAATCGGTGGTCGTGTCAATCAGCCTGGCGACACCGCCACCGAACGCACCTCGGCCGACATAGACGGCGACGACCCTGCTGCCGTCGATGGCGACGCTCGACCAGTTGGCGGCGAAGTCGCCGCCGCACGAATCATTGCTCAGGAGCCTCCTGGCCGGGCCCCACGTAGCGCCGTGGTCGTTGCTGACGCGCACGAACAGCCCGCCACACTTGAACCAGGCCACAACGACCTTGCTGCCCTGGGCCCTGATCAGCGCGTAGTCGGCGGAATTGTTTGGCGTGCCGTTGGCAATTACCGATTCCGGCCCCGGCGTGACGCGCATGGCCGCACCGCTTCCGATCGAGAAGGGCATGAAGCGCAGGTCGCCGTCCGATCGAGTGAACACTGCGTAGGCGTGGCCGGGGACGCCCGCCACCGCCAGGCTCGAACCGTACGTCGTCTCGTTGTCGAGGCCAAGATCGAGCGGCAGGCCGAAGACGCCATCTGATCTCCTGGCGTTGGCCACGAACAGGTGATCGCCCATGCCCGAAGGCTCGTACCAGCTGACAAAGACGCGACCACCGGCGCAGGCGATGTCCGGGTCATGTTGATTGTTGGCATTCGGGAAGACGAGGTCGCGATCGAAGCCGCTGCCGCCGACACTCCTGACCGCATGCTCGATCTGCCAGTGTCCGCCGCCCACCTCATGGGAGTAGGCGGAGTGCAGCACGGCGCTGCTGCATACATCCAGCGCGGAGTCTTCTGAATGGCCGACGTACTCCGTCGAACCGAATGAGCTGCCACTGTTGGTGCTCGTCCTGAAGCCGACTCGAGTTGTGCCGTTCCTGGGCTCTTCCCACGTTACCGCGACCTTGTTGTTCGCGAACTCGGCGTCGTCGAGGAACACGTTGTTGCGAACACGCAAATCGATTGGCGTCGTCCAGCTTGGGGGTGCGGCAGCCACATTTGTCGCGAGTACCAAAGTGGCGAAAACGGCAAATGCCACCGATGAGACGGATCGACGACGAGACACGGCAATCATCCTCCAGCGCTCTATTTCGGTGCAGTCATTTTCCGCCTGATGACAAGTCGCCGCGCACAAACTTTCGGGTCGAACCAAGACACGGTCGTACCAGGTGCAGATGGAGGGAAGTAGTTGGCGCGCCCGGCGGGTGTCGGACACGCGTTAACAGCCTATCGGATCCCGATCGAGGGCCGCGAGGAGTGGATCGCTGCGGCTCGCGTGCGATCGGCATGAGGGACGGGTACTTGCGCGGCGCACTCTGACGGCCAGCGACCCCGCGCCAACTGGACGTCCTCGCGGCCTTCGTTGCCGCTGGCGGGTCCGTCCCCGACGCGGCCGCGCTGGTGGGCATTCGGCCGAGCACGGCCAAGCGCCACCTCGCCGACCTCCTTGCGCGGTCGGGTCTCATCACCGAGCAGCTGATTTACGCCGGACGAGCTGCTGGATGGCTCTTTGTCCCGAGTCTGGAGCCTCGTTGAGCGGCGCTCGCTGACACCATGACCTAGTGGTATTCGGGTCGACTACTTGACATTGCTCCAAGTGCAACGTTTAACCTCCTCCGCATGAAGGTGTCGGAGCTCGCGAGACAAGTGGGGATCGCACCGGGAGCAGTGCGCTTCTGCGAGCGCAAGGGCCTGCTGCCGGCGGCTCGTCGAGAGGACAACGGATATCGCCGCTACGACGAGACGGACGTCTGCCGACTGCGCGTTGTCGTTGCGCTGCGGGGCGTCGGGCGCGCGCTCACCACGCAGCGGCGAGCGGGACGACGCGCTGGCCTACTACGCCGCCTGACCCCCCGCCCGCCCGCTATACACGGTCCTTCCCGGGCGCGGGCCGCCCCATGCCGGGTGTCCTGACTCGAGCAGGAGGCGGCGAGGCGACCGAGCTCAGTTTCTCGATTGAGATCCACGGCTCAGGGCTCACGTCGTTCATGGAGCCGACGATCGCGTCGGCGGCGAAGGGCGACATCGAGGCCAGCCTGCCCCGGCTCGAGGCGAGGTCGCCGTCGCCGATCTCCTGGATGTCGGATGGCTCGTCGACGCGGCGCGTGGATGCGGTGGCGTCTCCCACCTCGCCGGCGAGTCCCCTCACTCGGGCTCGACGTTCCCCGTACCGCCGTCGACGGTGACGCGCATCCCCGTTCGCAGTCGGGCCGTTGCATCACCGCAGCCGACAACGGCGGGGATTCCGTATTCACGGGCGATGATCGAGGCGTGCGCTGCCGCACTCCCCACGTCGGTCACTACCGCTGCCGCCCGGGTGAAGAGCGGCGTCCAGGCCGGCGCGGTGAGCGGCGCCACGAGGATCTCCCCGGGCTGAAGCTGGTCAAACTCGTCGGGCCTTCGAATCACGCGGACCGATCCGGTGGCGCGACCCGGCGAGGCCGGCGTGCCTGACGCCAGGGCACGCTCCGATCGAACGGCACCGACCGACTGCGGATACTTGTCCCACATGGTCTGCATGACCCGGTTCACGTGGCCGACGAACGGAGGCGGCACCAACTTGGCCTGCTCGTTGCGCAGTGAACGCCGGCCCGCCGTGTCGATGGCCCCGGATGCGTCGCCTTCGCCGATCGCGGCAAGTGCCTCGGCGCGAGTCAGGAAGAAGACGTCTTCGGCCTCGGCGATCACTCCGTGACTGGCGAGCGTCTCCCCGATTCGCAGCACCGCGCGCCGCATGACCGGCCACGCCAGCGTCAACTCGCGCGTCTGCTCTTCCCGAATTGGGACGAGGTGCTGCGCATCGGCCAGCAGACGGCGGAATGCCCGGAGGCGTTTGGGCGACGAAACGAGGGCTGCAGCCGCTGCCGTCTCGGCAGCCTGCCTCGTCTCAAGCAGCCGTGTGTGATCAGCGGCCGGTATCGTCGCCTTGGCGCCCCGCGGCGAAGGTGCAAACCACCAGTCGAGGGAGGCCACCGCATATTCGGCCGGATCAGCCGGTGGCACGAAGCCAGCGAAAAGCGGGAGATGGTTGCCGCCGAGGGACCTGGCAAGGTGGCGCCGATAGAAACTCGCTACGTTCATCTCAATCTTGTAGGCGGCGCCCGTAAGCGCGGCAATCGACGTGAAGTAGTCACCCGCGAGGTCGGCCAGCTCATCGATCAATGCCGGCAGCTCAGAGACAGGCACCGTCTCCACGTTCTCTTCGGCCCGGGCCACAGCTGCCCGATACCGGGGCTGCACGTCATTGCGCCACATCCGCTCGAACATTGGGATGCTGTGTCGGACGGTCGCAGGGATGATCCCCGCGATGGAGCGAGGGTTCCGAACCGCGCGCCAGAGGATGCTCGGCAGGCTGCGAGCCATCGAGGCCGGCGAGATCCAGTTGATCGAGTAGAAGTACCAACCGTTGACCACGACGTGATGTGGTCGGGGGGCGCGTTGTCCCACCCACTGCTTGAGGAGCGCGTGCAGGCGCTCCTCCATCGCCGCCAAGAGCCACGACTCGAAGAGGGGCGTGACCGGCTCTGAGATCCACTCGCCGAATCGCAGCGTGCGGGTGAAGGCGCCGGGCGCGGGCGCCTCCCACGACACCTCGGGCGGCAGCGCGGTCATCGGCCTGGCCTGGAGGATCCACAGCGTCCGGTCCGCGTCGATCGCCCACTCGATGTCCTGCGGGCTCCCGCGGGCAGCGGCGATCCGCCGCGCCTGCTCCGCCAGCTGCAGGGCCTGGCGACGATCGATAGCGTGCTCGGGGCGGCGTCGAGCGGTCGCGACATCGCCACGGACGACCCATTCATCACCCAGAGCCGCCCCGGACACCAGCCGCTCCCCGAGGCCCCGCACCGCGCTGACGACGCACGAACGCCTGTCTCCGTTGATCGGATCGGCGGTGAGGACGACAC
>JBPCLD010000232.1:0-3923 GCA_051003655.1 Candidatus Limnocylindrales bacterium
GTACACGCCGTAGCGGGAGTCGAGGTTGCGGATGTGGGCCCACTCGTGGGCGACTACACCCTGGAGTTGCTCGCGGTCGAAACGAGCCACCATCCCGCTGGTCACAGCGAGGGCCGCGTTACTTGGCTTGGTGCCAACCGCAAGCGCGTTCAGGCTCTCGTCCTTTATCACGTAGACCGCAGGTGGCGGCATGTTCGCGGCGACGGACAGCTCATCGACGACGTTGAGAAGCACCCCGTCACGACCCTTCGCGGGCCGCTTCAGCTGTCGCGCGCGGGTGGATGAGAGAACCGCACCGGGGCCGCTGAAATGGGCGAACGCGGCTGCCCCCAGGCCGATGATCACCGCGATCCCCGCACCCACCAATGCGCCGTATGAGTCGAATGTGAAGCTCGCCGCAATCGCCTCGCCGAGTGCCACGACCAGTCCGACCATTGCCACCAGCAGCAGCAGGGAAACGCGTCGATTCGCCCGCTGTTGTGCGTAGAACGTCCGACCCTCGCTGCCGCGGTTGATCAGGAACGCGAGCAGGATCGCGACGGCAGGTATGGCCACCAGCGCCCAGGCCGAGAGCCGCGGCCACTTCCGATCAGGGTCGGGAAGCGCGTTCGCGGCGCCCAGGACGACCCAGACGATGATGGCGATGACCGTCACGACGAGCAGTACAAAGGCGAGCGCGACGACCAGGGACGCGAGCGCAAGGAGAAGCGTCCGCCAGCGTGGCGGGACCAATGCGCGCGGACGCGCAGCAGCCGCCCCTTGATCGACCGGTCCCTCGATAGCGCCGCTAGTCAACGTTCAACCCCTCGAACTCTGCGCGCCGTCGGCACAGTATGCTCGCCGCGTGGACCGCTGGCAGACCATCATCGAGCCTTTCCGGATCCACTCCGTCGAACCCATCCGCCTGACGAGCGTCGCCGAGCGCGAAACCGCGCTCCAGGCCGCCGGCTACAACCTCTTCAACGTCCACGCCGCCGACGTGATCATCGATCTGCTGACCGACTCGGGCACGGGTGCTATGAGCCGCGACCAGTGGGCGGCGATCCAGCACGGCGACGAGAGCTACGCCGGCTCGCCGTCGTGGTATCGGTTCCTGGAGTCGGTCCAGAAGCTGTTCCCGTTCAAGCACGTCATCCCTACTCACCAGGGCCGCGCCGCCGAGAAGATCCTGTTCTCGGTCCTCGGTGGCCCGGGCAAGGTCGTGCCGAACAACGCCCGTTTCGACACGACCCGGGCGAATGTCGAGTACACCGGCGCGGAAGCGGTCGACCTGTCCCCGTCGCACGACCCGCAGGCGCTGATGCCCTTCAAGGGCGACATGGACGTCGCCGCGCTGGAGCGGCTGATCGCGGAGCGCGGCGTGGCCAGCATCCCGGTCGTCTTCATGACCGTCACCAACAACTCCATGGGCGGCCAGCCGGTCTCCATGGCCAACCTGCGCGCCGTGCGCGAGGTCTGCAGCCGGCATGGCCTGCCGCTCTTCCTCGACGCCTGTCGTTTCGCCGAGAACGCCTGGTTCATCAAGCAGCGCGAGCCGGGCTATGCGGACAAGAAGATTCCCGACATCGTGCGCGAGATGGCCTCGCTCGCCGACGGAATGACGATGTCGGCCAAGAAGGACGGTCTGGCCAACATCGGCGGCTGGCTGGCGATGAACGACGATGAGGTGGCCGAACGCTGTCGGAACATGCTGATCCTGACCGAAGGTTTCCCGACCTACGGCGGGTTGGCCGGTCGCGACCTCGAGGCCATCGCCCAGGGTCTGGAGGAGGTGGTCGAGGAGGACTACCTGCGCTATCGAATCCAGTCGACCGCCTATCTCGGCGAGGCGCTCGACGCCTCCGGCGTGCCCGTCATCCGACCCATCGGAGGGCACGCCGTCTATATCGACGCCCGAGCTCTCCTGCCGCATATACCGCCGCTCGAGTATCCCGGGCACTCGCTCGCGATCGCGCTTTACCGCGAGGGCGGCATCCGCGGCGTGGAGATCGGCACGGTCATGTTCGGGCGCCACCCGGATGGGACCGAGTCACCGGCGTCGATGGACCTCGTTCGGCTGGCCATTCCTCGCCGCACGTACACCCAGTCGCACGTCGACTACGTGATCGAGGTCGCCCAGGCGGTCGCCGCCGGCGCGTCAGACCTGCGCGGCTACCGAATCACACAGGAGCCGCCAGCCCTGCGGCATTTCACGGCGCGCTTCGAGCCGCTCTGATTTCGGACAGTCAGGAGGAGAGATGATCGAGTCCGTGGCCCGCTATGGACGCGCTTCGGCGCTTGCCACGGGCCTGCTGATGGCCGTTGCGACCGTGTTCCTCCTCGCGTTCTTCGCCATTGAAGGGCAACGTGTGCTGGAAGGCGGCGCCGACACGTGGGTTCCGCTCGGCCGTACGAACGATGCCCTGATCGGACTGTCATTTCTCGCAGCCGTGCCGCTCGCGGCGTATCTCCATGTCGGGTGGTTAACCCGTACTCCGTCGCTGAGCGCGCCGCTGCTGTTCGTTGGCATTGCCGGCATGATCATCCTTGGCCTCGTTCAGCTGATCTACGCCGCCAACCTGATCAAGGCTGAGGTCCATAGCCCGGTTGCGATGGTCGGACATGTCTGTCTCGGGCTCTGGCTGATCGGTGTGAACGCTGGCCGCGCTCATGGCGCTCTTTCGGGGTCGGTACGCTGGGTCGGGGTGGCGGCAGGAGTCGGCCTACTCGGCATCGCGCTATCGATTGCCCTCCTCGGCAGCGCGACCAGCAATCCGCAGGCTGCCATGTCAAATCCGATCGCCGTCGGTGCAGGGTTTCTCGGCATTTTGGGTACTGCCATCCTTTACCCAATCTGGGCGCTCGCGCTCTGGCGTCGCCTATCGATCGCAAATAGCGGGACCTCGACCTGAGATGCTGCGCTGCGGCACTTCACGGCGCGCTTCGAGCCGCTCTAGGACGTAGGATTCGCGGAAGCCGTGAAGGAGGGGAAACCGATGCCTAGGCGCCTGTCGCTTCTATTGACCCTGGCCGTATCCGTCGTCGCTCTGGCCCTGCCCAGCACCGCCGCCGCCGCGACCGGCTACGACTACATCGTCAAATACAACTACTGCACCGGGGCCGACCCGCACTTCAAGGTCAAGAACATCGCCTATGGGTCGACCGACGCCAACAAGCTCACCAACGAGAGCTGGGTTGAACGCCGACCGGGCGGCAGCCAGACGTGGTCGAAGATCTACAGCTGGCCGACAGCCAAGTACAAGTTCGCGATCAACGGCGACAAGCATTGGCTCACGTCGTGGCGAACCTGGGAAGGGGACCAGTCGAACTGGTACCGGATCGTCTTCAGGCTCCGCGCCTGGCACAATTCCACGCTGCTCGCTTCCGAGGTCCTCTACAGCGTCAAGTGCTGAGGGCCCTGGCCCTTCACCTTCCGGACCATCAAATTCCGCTTGCGTCGGCCATTGGGATATGTAGCATTGCCGCGGATCGTGCCGGGTGGGGAGCCAAGTGGGGCGAACGATCGGCGCGTCGTCACGAGGGAGATGACTGGGATGCGTAAACGGCTAGCCCTGCTGTGGACGCCGCTGGTCCTGGCGGCCGCACTTCTCTTGCCCGCGTCGGTCGCGGCAAACCACACTCAGTACCAGACGCTGATTAACTCGTGCTCGAATGGCGGCGGCGCCTACGGATACGGGAAGTCCGTCCTCAAGGTGCGCCAGATAGAAAACGGCAAGTCCGGCGTGGCACAGTTCCGCGTTCGAGCGTGGGCGCAGTACAAGTACGGCAGCAGCTGGACAAACATCGACAGCTGGAACTGGAACTACTCGAACTACTTCGGTAACACCAATGCCAGCACGTACTTCGATAGGAAGTTCGTCTTCCATTGGGGCAGTGACCACAGTGCCTACTACGCCCGCTTGAAGTGGCGTGGGGAGTGGCTG
>JBPCLD010000233.1:0-8395 GCA_051003655.1 Candidatus Limnocylindrales bacterium
TGGTAGCCATCTTGGCGTGGAGCCTGACGACGAGATTCGGACCGCTGGGTGTGGCAATCGCCGCCTCCATGAAGCTCACCCCGCTGCTGTTCGTGCTTGTATACGCAGGCCAGCGCGAGTGGCGAAAAGTGGGCTGGACGCTACTGCTGACCGGATTGCTCCTAGGTCCCATTATCTTGTTCGAGCTGCCGCCGCAGGCGACCATGCCGGGGCCATCCAACTCGCTGATCCATGTCCATCCCGTGCTGTGGGCGGTCGTTGGTGTGGCGGTCGTCGCCTTCGCGGCATGGCAGTCCTACCAAGTTGCCCGCACGCGCTGGTTGATGACATGTCTGGCGGTCGTGATGGCCTCCCCGCGGCTCGTCGGCTACGACCTCACGATGTTCCTGGCATCCACACCGCACCGAAGTGCCTCCCGTGGCCAGGACGCGGATGGCGGCGTGAGCGGAGACCACTGACGTGCGCTGTGGTCGGTGGGCAGGAGTGCGACTGTCGACAGGCGGAGCTGCTCAAGCCGGCATTGGCCCGCGCATGTGTTTTCGTCCGAAGACAAAGGCCGCCCCGTAGAGGATAACGACGAGAATCGCGAGCGCTGTGTATCCAGTCATCAGTGCGGTGTATTCGATCACCCCGCCGACAACGGCGCCGAGGAGGTTGGCGCCGAACGCGACGTTCGACTCGCCGACGCTCCGGAAGCGCTGTGCAAAGACCAGATTCGCAATGAAGATCGGGGTGAACCACAGTACCACCGCGGCGAGAAATCGGAGCACCTCCGGAAGACCCAGGAGACGGTGCAGCGGCACGATCAGGGCAAGGAGGACGGAGAGCACCAGCGCTCCGTAGAGCAGGGATGGGCGAGGGAGGCGCACCCTGCAGGTCACCTCGATCGCCAGGAACACCGAACCAAGTACCCCAACGAACACGACCGAGTTGACGAACCAGGTAGTTCCGAACAGCAGCGCGAACTGCACAATGCTCTTCGTCTCGAGCAGCAGGAAGGCGGCCCCCATGAAGAAGAGGTCAAGGTAGTTCGTCATCGACCCAAAGGGACCGCCTGCCAAGCGGATCATTACCGCTCCGGCGCCCAGGATGAGCCCCATGGCCAGCAGGTAGAACGCCGGTATCTGGGCTTCCCGCAGATAGAGGAACGGATAGTCATCCCGACTGGGGGACACCACGTCTGGTCCAGCAACCCATGGCTCCGCGCAGCGGACCGCGGAATCGCTGGCCCCGATTGTCAGCACGGCGCGCTTTCCCACATCACCTAGCGTGTCGACGCACGGGCTGCGGTTGAAGGCCGCCTGAAGCGTTCCGGCGAGGCGGTCGATGAGCCAATCCTCGCGATAGAAGTTGTACATCGAGAAGACGCCATCCGGGCTCATGCGATCTCGCACGGCCTCCATGGCCTCCAGGGTGAACAGGTAGCTCTCGAGCCTGAGTGCCGCCTGGCCGGAGACGAGAGTCAGCGAGTCGGGCAACGCGAAGAGGATCAGGTCGTACTGGTCATCTCCCTGTTCAAGGAAGGCACGGCCGTCCGTGATATGCACCGTGACCCGCGGATCATCGTATGGGCGATCAGGATGCCTCTCTCGTCCCACGCGTTGGAGTCCGGGATCGATCTCGACCGCGTCGACACGCTTGGCTCCCTGCGCGAGCGCAAAGGCGACGTCGTTCCCGGTTCCCGCCCCAACGACGAGCACATTCTCTGGCTGTTGAGATGAGCGTTCGTACGGCACTTCGTACAGTGGCTCGATGTCGGTCATGCGGTCGACCGGCAGGATGATCTGATGGGGGATGCTGTTGACGCCGACGCCGTGCACGCCCTCTTCGATCTCGCGCACGCCGATGCGGTAGTACGGTGACCATGAATAGCCGGGAGTGAAGGACTCGCGCCCGAGCATGAAGACAAAGCCAACCAGTGCCACGACCTGGAGGACTCGAAGATAGGGAGGCATCAGGATCACGAATGCGAGTGCCGCCACCAGGCCCCACGCGATGGGCGGGGCTCCCAGGAATGAAATCGCCGAGAATCCGACGATCCCAAGAATGCTTCCGACGATGTCCAGTCGGTACGCTTCCAGCGCCTCGAAGCGGACGAACTGTCGTGCCAAGCCCTCGGCCAGCGTGGCCATCACGCCTGCAATCGCGAGGAACATGACCGGCAGCATGACCCACGTGGGGAGGCCGGTGGTTTCGAGAGCGCCGAAGAAGATGAGCTCACTGCCTGATCGATCGATCTGAACTGGAAATATCAGGACGAATCCGATCAAGAAGGCGAGGGCAACGGGGCTGTACGGGAAGAGGTTGAGAACCGCCTTTGCGCGCAGGAAGCCGATACCGATGCCGAGAAAACTGCCCAGAAGCACGAAGTTCGAGAAGAACGAGAGGTAGACAACGTTCGATCCCGTCCAGCGGATCAGCGCCAGCTCGACGAACAACACGAGGAAAGCGAGGAGCACAAGTCGAAGCCGCTCCGGGATAGGCACCGCAGGCAGCAGGGGCCGTGCAATCACCGGATGGTCTCCCTCAAGCTTCTGCGGCGGTAGGCGTCACATGTGTCCCTGGATAAGGACCGCATGGCTTCTACGATGGGCGCGGGCGGCGATCCACCATGACTCGCACGTTCCAATCAGGATAACTTGGTATTCCCCGAAAGGACGTGCGGTTGGTGAACGCGTGTGAGTGCAACCGACATGTCGTTGGGCTGTTCGCCGAATGAAATCCAGCTCGGCCGTCCTCGGCGCCGGTGCACTGGGACTGACAACGGCCCTCCGTCTGGCGCAATGCGGGGATCGTGTGGTCGTCATCGAGCGGGAGTCGTTGCCCGGTGGCCTGGCCGCCGGCTTCGAGATCGAACAGGGGATGTGGCTCGAAAAGTTCTACCACCATATCTTTCGCTCGGACGCGCTGGCGATCGCGCTCATCGAGGAGATGGGCCTGGGCGAACGGCTCGAATGGAAGCAGCCAGTCACGGCCACGTTCCGCGCCGGTCGGTTCCATCAGCTCGACTCGCCGGCTTCGCTCCTCCGGTTCTCGCCGCTTCCCGTGTTGGACCGGCTCCGTATGGGCGCAGTGTTGGGCGGTCTCAGGGCGATGCCGAATGCTCGACTGCTGGAAGGTCGCACCGCGGCTGCGTGGACGCGCCGATGGATGGGAAGCGCCGCCTACGAGACCGTGTGGGAGCCCCTCCTGCGCGGCAAGTTCGGCGATGCCGCTCACGAGATCGCGATGCCGTGGTTTTGGGCCCGTGTTCACGATCGGACGCAGTCTCTGGGCTATCTCCGGGGTGGATTCCAGCAACTCTATGACCGCATGGCCGCGAAGGTCCGTCGCGCCGGAGGTGACACCCGGTTCGGCACCTCGGTGACATCGATCGGCACCGACAACGGCGGCTTGATCGTCGAAACGGACGAAGGCAGCGAGCGATTCGACCGCGTCATCTCGACGTTCGCGCCGCGCTTGACCGCTCGCCTCGTCCCGGAACTGCCCGACGAGTGGCGCACGCGACATGACTGGGGTCGCGCCTACGGTGCGCAGTGCGTGGTGCTTGCATTGGATCGCCCGCTCACATCGGTCTACTGGCTGAATGTCAACGATCCCGGCTTTCCCTTCATGGCGCTCGTCGAGCACACGAACTACATGCCTGCTGCCGACTATGGTGGCCGGCACGTGGTCTACGTTGGTAATTACCGGCCGATGGACGATCCGCTCATGAGTGCCACGATGAACGAGGTTCTGGATGAGTTCCTCCCCCACCTCGCGCGTCTCAACATGGCGTTTGACCGCTCTTGGGTGACCGATGCCTGGCTCTTTACCGCCCCATTCGCTCAGCCGATCGTCACGGTGGACTATCGAGACCACATTCCACCCTTCCACACTGCCATCCCGAATCTGTGGGTGGCGAGCATGTTCCAGGTCTATCCACATGATCGCGGGCAGAATTATTCGATTGCCCT
This sequence comes from Candidatus Limnocylindrales bacterium, assembly GCA_051003655.1. GTDB lineage: Bacteria > Chloroflexota > Limnocylindria > Limnocylindrales > CSP1-4 > JALYGJ01. The sequence continues at coordinate 3,957 of JBPCLD010000233.1, forward strand.
CGCCGATCGTCTGGTCGAGCGCATCGCGTCCCAATAGTCCTCGCAGGCCCCTGGATTAGCCCGATCGTTCCTCGCGGACTGGCGTGCCAGTCACCTTCGTTGGATCGAGGGTTCCGACGAGCAGGAGGCTGATGTCGTAGACGAACAATCTCGGGATGGCCAGAACGGCCGCCAAAGCGGCCGCGAGCGTCACGTGGCGCGACCGCTTCCACGCCAGGGCGGTTGCGCTGATCAACCCCACGGCGGCAACCGCGAGCCATAGTGGCTGTGGAAGGGTTCTCGCCAGGCCTGAATCGAAGGTCACTGGGTCGATCGCCATCCAGACGGCCGGAAGCCAGAGGACCGTCGTTGTGGCGACTGCCGTCAAGAACTGCCACCAACGTCGCTGTGCCAGGAATATCAACGCCAGGATGAGGGGCGCGAGCTTGAGGGAAGCCGCCACGCCCACCGCCAATCCCGCCCAGCGCCGTGGAAGGCCGATCATCAGCAGGGCCAGCATCGGACCCTGCACGTTGCCTATGGCACTGATCCCAAACAGAATCGGCGCCATGACCAGAGCCAGCAGGACTCGCGAATGGCCACCCCCACGCAGGCTCGCCCAGATGGCGAGCGCCGATCCAGTCACCAGGAAAACGGACCATCCGAAGTCAATCATTCCCTGCGGCAAATACGTGAGTGGCACCCATGCGTACGCGAACCACGGGGCATAGCGATACGCTGACAGCGAATCCACGTCGCCGCCATACAGTGGCTCGCCGGCGCGGATGCGAAGCGCGGCATCCTGGTAGACGTGCATATCGGCCAGATGCCAGTCGGCGATTGCCCACACGATGCTGTTGACACCGATTGCCACGATGACGGCAATCGCGACGAGGCGAGCGTACCGCCACCCCGCGATCCGCCTCATTGGCGCGCCTTCGAACGGTTTGTCTGCGTTGGCCGCAGTCCAACCAGCAGCATCGGAAGGTCGAGCAGCGTGATTCGCGGGAGCGCCGTCAGGGCGGCTCCAGCCGCGGCCAGCCGGTCGAATGGTGAGCGCCTTCGGGCTTGCATCAGTGTGATTCCTGCGACCACGGTGACGGCCGCACCAAGCAACAACGGCGAGACCAGGAAGAGCGGAGATGGCGCGTCACCGGGGCCGGACGGGTAGTGGGTCAGGTCCACAAGCAAGGTCGCGGCAGAGAGTGAGGCGGCCACGAGTAGGCCGGCGCCCGCGCGCCGCCACTCCCCGCGGCCGAGGTATACGAGGAGAAAGAGGATCGGCACAGCCTTCAGCGACGCCGCGACGCCGATCCAAAGAGGGCCGCTGCGCCGTTCCATTCCGTGCATCAACGCGGCGATCATCAAGGGCTGCACGTTGCCGATGGAGGTACCCCATATCAAAAAGCTTCCGAAGAATACGACGGCTGCGATTGACGCCAGATCTCGTCGGAGTAACGGCCGCACACACCAATACGACGCGACCAGCAGGATCGCCGACCAGGCGATGGCCATGAAGGCTTTGGGGAGGTGGGTGAACGGCACCCAGGCGGCGGCGAACCATGGTGAGTATCGGTAGACGTCCGGGGCGCTGGTGTCGACGAGTGCTGGGAATAGCGGCTCGCCACTCCTGAGCCGCAGTGCGGCGTTCCAATACGCGTCCATGTCCGACAGCGACCAAGCCGAGATCCGAAAGTAGATTTGAGTTGCGCTCCAGCCGATCAGGATTCCCACCGCCACGAGACGGGCTGCTCGCACGGACTTCGACATCGGCCGGGACGACCTGAGCGGTGATGCGGCGGAGCTCAACCGGACGGCTAGACCGCCTTATCGGTCGGGACGGCAGCCAGGGTTAAGGACAGAAGCGAGATGACGATGACTGCTTCCATGGGTAACACCTCGGTACCGGGACGGCGTGTTGGATCCGCCGCAGTATGGTTCATCCCTGCATCCCGGTGGCATGAACGATTCGCGACAGGAACGATGGCTTGGTTCGTGCATGGGTTCCAACCGTGTTCACCGTCCGCTTCATCCTCTTCGGGATCGTGCTGGCGCAACTGGTTGATGCGTTCACCTTCACCATTGGGGTGAGCCGATTTGGGATCGGCCTGGAGAGCAATCGCAGCGGGGATCTACCACGCGTCTGGCCTCGAAGGGTCCTGATCGCGAGACCGCCGTCCTGCTGGCGACGATTGCGCTTCTGGTCGCCACCTCGAGCCGATACCCGCGTCTGCTCGTCTGGGGAGGTGCGGCCGCAACGAGTCTTGGGCTGCTTGGCTTCGCAGCCAACACGGCTTCGATCCTGCTGCTTTCTTGAAGCGGAACCTCCGTCGAGACGCGGACCGCATCGGCCCTCGCTAGGGTGCCTCCCAGTCGCCAAAGCCTGGCGCTTCGATCTCAACGCCCGGCATTGCTGGCCCAGGACTGTCCACGCCGATGGGGCCGAGCGGATAGTCGATCAGCGGCAGGCGCCCACCGCTCATCTTGACGCCAGCGCCGATCATCACGATGACCAGGACGAGTACAAGCAGCGCCTTCATGGCGAGAGCATGCGCCAACCGGTCAAGCGGACTTGTCTACGGAGCGGGGTCGCTCGGACGGTTGACAGGTTCCGCATGGCGCTCCACGACCGCAGTCGTGGCACGAGCCTTCGCGCGCTGGAAATAGAACCATGCGAAGGCAAGGACGGCGAAGAAGAGCAGGAAGACGACGATGTAGGCTTCCATGTTCGGCAAGACCTCGGGCGGGAAGAAGTGCTTGGTTGCCCCGCAGTATGGTCAGTCGTTATCTCTTGACGACATGACCCTGACGGGCCATGCCGTACCCGGACCGATGGCAGTTGGTATCAGCGATCGCGCGGCGGTGCCGTGCTTGTGGTGTCCACGGCGTGATCGTGTGCAGTCAGGTCACCGGGATTTCGCTGGTGGCGGTGCTCGACCGCATCGCCGGCGGTGTCCACGTGGGCATGCTGCTGTCGGCGCTTCAGGTAGAAGTATGCAGCGACCACGACGACGGCCAGCAATAGGACGACGAGAAGAAACTGTTCCATGGGTGTTACCTCCACTTCCTTGATCGGCTGACAGTGCAAGGAATGGGCCGCGCCAGGTTGGTGCGTAGGCCGCGCCGCCCGTTTGCGCCCCAGCGCAGGTAACTACGTGGCAGGGCTCAGATCGGGTCGAATTTCGACCGTCTGGGCCGATTTCAGATCGTGTTCGCGCCGCGGAGCAAGAATCGGTCGAGCCGCGGCACAGGGTCGAGCTATTTGCGCCCAGCAAAAAAGGCGGCATCTCTCGAGCGAAAGGCGTGCGAGGCTTTCCGGTCAGATCTAGCGTCCGAACTCGAGCTTCCCGAGCTCGATGAGTTGTTCCACGTCGTCGGCATCGCTCGGCCGGTAATGGCGCACCGCCACCAGCACTCGCTCGCGCGCGGCGTCGTCCGCCGCGCCAAGCGCGCGTGACAGATCAGCCGTGTCCTGGGCTCGCGACGAGATGAGCTTGGTGATCACCAGGAATGGCAGAGTCAGGGTGGGGATCCCGCCGACGACGTTGTCCTGGGCGGTGGCGATTGCAGTTCGTCCCCATTCGTCTGGCAGTCCAATGATGTCCACCAGCCGCGACTCGTCGCTCAGCCCTTTCCAGGCGGTTCCCTCGAGTCCTTCGTAGAGGTCAAGGTCACCGATGTGCTCCCATTCATCGACGCTGAGGATCTCATTGGCGATCGTGAGTTTTTCGAGCTCGATCATGAGATCGAAGTCAGCCGTATGCCGCGGCGGCATGTAGGCGTTCGAGGCGATCGCACCCGCCACCGCGTTCGGGACCCCGTTCCGCGCGAGTCTGTTCGAGATGGTGAGCCACCACTCCATGGTCATTCCCCTCGTTCTCAGGAGATCCTCCAGCATGCTGCCTGATCCCGGTCGCTGCCGGCGGCGTGACATTGCGATCAGCGCCTTGCGGGATGCAACACGCTGCGCCTGGGTCGGGCTCATCGGGCTCAAGGCCAGGGGCATGATCTGGCTTTTGGCGGATCGGCTCACGTGCCCAGTGTAAGAGTTGGGGCAACGCCGCCTCCACCTATGTGGCCCAGCGCAAACGGCCGCAAAGGGATGCAAACGGCGAGAGAGGAGCGAAGTCGGCGGGTGCGGCTAGACTGGACCGCATGGACATTCGAGCCCAGCTGATCGGCTATCCGCGCATCGGGCCCAACCGCGAGCTGAAGCGCGCGCTCGAGCGGGCATGGTCCGGCCGCATGGAGACCGATGCGTTCCTTGCCCGCACCGCAGAGCTGCGCGAAGCCCACCTCGCTGAGCAGCGCGAGGCCATCGGCTCAGCCGTTGACGACTACTTCCTGTACGACGAAGTGCTCGAGACGGCCCTGATGCTGGGGATTGCGCCGGCGCCCGACGTCAACCGGATCGGCGAGGACCCGTTCGGCGTGCTCACCGCCCTGGCGCGCGGCACCCC
>JBPCLD010000234.1:0-8281 GCA_051003655.1 Candidatus Limnocylindrales bacterium
ACATCGCACTGATCGGGCCGATCGACTACCTGATCCTGCGCAGGCTCGACAAGCGCGAATGGGCGTGGATCACCATCCCGGCACTGGTAGTCGTGTTTGCCGTCGGCAGCTACGGCCTCGGCGCAACGCTCAAGGGCAGCGACGTGATCGTCAACCAGATCACCGTCGTTCGCGCCGCGCAGGGCACCGGTCGCGGCATCGGCCAGGCGTACATCGGCATCTATTCACCCAGTCGTCGCTCATTCGACGTGCGCATCCCCGGCGGCGCTCTCCTCTCCAACCCGGCCAGCCAATCGCAGTTCGGCCAGACCGAAGTGCCGCTCGACGTCCTCTTCGGCACGTCGACCTCCCGCCTCCGCAACTTCGAGGTCGGTTTCGGAGTGCTGCGTGGCTTCCGGGCCGAGGCCCCCGCCGACGCACCGCTGGTCGATGCATCCCTGCGCCTGGCGAACGGGAAGCTCACCGGCACGGTGACCAACCGATCCGACACGACCCTCGAGAACGTAGCCGTCATGTTCAGCGGCGGCGTGGCCGTGCTGCCCACGCTCGAGGCCGGCGAAACGAAGGAGATCGACCTCGACGTCAGCAGCAACAACCCATTCCAGGGTTTCGGGCTGTCCGAGGTGGTGTTTGGCTCCACCTTCCCGCGGGACCAGGCCCAGGCACGAACCGTCACCACCCGGCGCGCCGTCCTGGATCAGCTATTCCCGTGGGGCAGCACCGGCTATGCCGACTCGCCATTGATGCTGGCGTGGCGCAAGGGCGCGGTGCTGGAAGTTGACCTGGTTGGCGACGTGCCCAACCGCGTGGGAGAAGGGCTGTTCATGATCCCGCTCGGCGTCACGATGGACGCGCAGCAGGTCTTCAGCGACCAGATGATCCGGCGCACGATCGTCGCGACGAGCGCCGACAACGGCTGGGGCGACACCGGCGGGATGTATCTCAGCCGGGGCACGATGACGGTCGAGGCACGGCCTGCCCGCTTTGATGGCTCCTTCGAGGTCGGCTCGCTCGAGATCACTCTGACCCAAGGCGAGGTTCGCCCGCTGCGCGGCACCGGAGAAGTCCTTCAGCCGCTGCCGGCCGACCAGCAGCCCGACCAGGACGACCCGGTCGAGGGAGGCCCGACGGCGAGCCCTGGACCAGACCCAAGCACGATGCCCGGGGCGACCACCGAGCCAAGCGGCGGTGGTGGTGATGGAATCGACCCCGGCAACGGCGGCAAACCGCCCGTCCGCGGCGATGTCGGGCCCTTCGACACCCTTCCCGACTTCCAACTCTTCGACCGGACAACCCAGAAATGGGTCGAGTTCCCGCATCCCGACACGAGCAAGAGCTATCTCATCGCCGACCCGCAGAAGTACGTCGACGAGAGCGGCACGGTTCTGTTCCGGTTCGTCAACCGCTCTGATCCGGGCGAGTTCGGCGAGGAGCAGCAGTATTTCCAGCTTCTAATGCGCCTCGAAGGCACAATCGGATGAAGAAGGGGCTCATCAAATGACTGTCGCCGTGCGCACCGAGCGATTGACCAAGCGCTACGGGCGCAGCGTGGCCGTGGCCGGCCTGGAGCTGGAGATCGAGCAAGGCGAGATCTTCGGTCTCGTCGGACCCAACGGCGCCGGCAAGACCACCACGCTCAAGATGCTCGCCACGCTGCTGCCGCCCACGGCCGGTGACGCCGAGGTGGCCGGCCATTCCGTGCGCCGAGAAGCCGATGCCGTGCGCAACGTGATCGGCTACATGCCCGACACGTTCGGTGTCTACGACGACATGCGCGTCTGGGAATACCTCGATTTCTTCGGCCGCTGCTACGGCCTTTCCGCCTCGCGCCGGCGGCAGATGATCGGCGATCTGCTCGAGCTTGTCGACCTGACCGACAAGCGCGGTGCCTACGTTCAGGAACTGAGCCGGGGCATGCAGCAGCGCCTCTGCCTGGCCCACGCACTCGTCCACGACCCGCAGATCCTGCTGCTCGACGAGCCCGCGTCCGGTCTCGATCCGCGGGCCCGGGTTGAGCTGCGCGAGCTGTTGCGCGAGCTGCGCTCCCTGGGCAAGACCATCGTGAGCAGCAGCCACATCCTCCCCGAGCTGGAGGAGCTGTGCACGTCCGTCGCCATCATGGACCACGGCAAGGTCCTCGCCAGCGGACGTGTCGATGACATTGCCGAGCGCTTCCGCGTCGGAGGGGTATACCGCGCGACAGTCGTCGGCGATGACGACAGGATCGCGGCCGCCGAGCAGCACTTCGCCGCGAGCCCAGACATTGCGTCCGTTATACGGAGGCCGGGTGGCGAGATCGAGTTCGCCCTGCGCGGGGACGCCCACGCGGCTGCGGCCGTCCTCACGGCTGCGGTCAGAGCCGGCATCCGAGTGAGCAGCTTCGCTCCCGCCGCGAGCGACCTCGAAGAGCTCTTCCTTCAGATCACCGATGCGAGCGCCGCCGATGCCGCTCGCGAATTGGCGGGCACCCAGCCCGTGGAAATGCCGGAGGCGCGGGCATGACAGCGGTGGCAATGCAGGTTCGACGCGGAGGCGGCTTCATTGGCCGTCGGCTGGGCCGTTTCTGGTCGGGTATCAGCGCGGTCAGCATCAAGGAGCTCCGCGGCAGGATGCGCGGCCGTCGCGCTTTCGCCGTGCTGACCGTCTACCTGCTGCTGCTCGGTCTGTTCTCTTTCGCGGTCTACATCTACCTGAAGCAGCAGGCCGCCATGGTTGTCACCACCAACGTATTCCCGGGTGTGCCGCGCGACTTCCCCGGGATGCCGCTGCCGACCGGCCAGACGCTCGCCAACGGCACGGCGCTGTCGGCCGGAATAGGGCACGGCATCTTCGGCGGCCTCCTGTTCCTGGAGACGCTCCTGGTGCTTGTCCTCGCGCCCGCGTTCACGACCGGCGCCATCTCGCTCGAACGGGAGAAGCAGACCCTCGACATGCTGGTCACCACGCCGCTCAGCACGCTGGGCATGATCATCGGCAAGCTGTTCTCGGCGCTGAGCTACGTCTTCCTGCTGATCATTGCTTCCATTCCGTTGGCGAGCCTGGTGTTCGTCTTCGGCGGCGTGGGCCCCGAAGATCTCGTACGCGGTTATGCGTTCCTGTTTGCCCTTGCCTTCGGCATGGGCGCGATCGGACTGTTCATCTCGGCGCTCGTCCGCCGAACGCAGACCGCGACCGTGGTCACGTTCGTGGTCGTCCTGTTGCTCTCAATCGGCACCGCCGCGGCGCACCAGTTCTGGAACGTCGCGACCAGGTCCACCTCGACCAGCAGCATCATCACATCGGCGCGCAGCAAGGCGCCCGAGGCGCTGCTTTGGCTGAATCCGTTCGTTGCCGACATCGACATGGTCTGCGCAACCGCCCCCGACAGCTATCACCTGACGTGCGACTACATCTCCACGGTCACAGGTCGGCCGTACTTCGGCACGCCAACAACGAACCCGGGGATCACCGATCCAGACTTCCCAGTCCCCTTCCCCGGCGGCGGCGTGGAATTCGAAGGCGATGGTGGCGTGGAAAAGCCGCTTCCAGCCGTGCTGGACTGTCCGCCGAATGGCCGTTGCGCCGAACCACCTGGCGCCGCGCCATTGGCCGCGGTCGTCTCGTTCGGTTTCCCACGCGACACGTTCTGGCCCAAGAGCGCCATGGCATTCGTCTTCCTCGGCTTGACCTTGACGCTCATTTCCGCCCAGCTCGTTTCGCCAACGCGCCGTTTGCGCCTGCCGCGTCCGCATTTGCTGCGCCGTGGGAACCGCATGGCCGCTGCGGCGTCTGATACGCCACCGGCCCAGACCGTGGACGAAGAGGCCGTGGAAGTCGCGACGGTTGAAGCCGTGAAAGTGGAGACATCCAAATGACCCTCGATCCCCAGCTCCTCGAGATGCGCCGATCCCTCGGCCGCTTCCGTCGCCGGGTCTGGCTCCGCCGAATCGTTCGCGACGGCAGCTTCATCGTCGCCGCTGTGGCTGTCCTCGAGCTGGGGCTCGCGGTTGTCGCGCGGTTGATCCCGTTCGAGTGGCACCCAGTCGCAGCCGCGCTCGTGATCGTGGGCGGGATCGTGGCGCTGGTGGTCGATGCCATTCGCGTCCGGCCGACTCTCGCCGAAGCAGCGCTCGCCGTGGACTCCGAAGACGGCCTGCGCGACCGCGTCTCCACCGCGCTATCGCTCGCGGCATCGGCGCCCGAGCTCGCAAGCGCATCCGATAGCTCGGCCGACGCCAACGAAAACACTGATCGACCCGATGGTGCGATGTATGAACACCTTGTGCGCCTCCAGCGGCGCGACGCGCTGACGGCTCTTGTCTCCGCTGATCCGCGTGGCCTCCGCATCCCGCTTCCCCGCCGACAGAGCGCGGCCACGGCCTTCTGCGCACTCCTGCTCATTCCCGCTCTCCTACTCCCCAACGCACAGGCCGATGTCCTCGCCCAGCGCGAGCAGATGCGTGCCGCGGCCCAGGAGCAGGCTGAGCGGCTCGACCAGACTGCAACCAAGCTGGCCGAGGGCCGTAACGCCCCCGATCCGCGCGTTGATTTGGCCGAGGAGCTGCGCAAGCTCGCTCAGCAGCTGCGCGACCACCCAGAGGACCTCGATACCAACCTGGCACGCCTCGGCTCGCTCGAGGACGCGATCCGCAGCCAGCTCGATCCAGCCAACGAGCAGCGCGCGGCTGCCATCAACTCGCTCTCACGATCGCTCAGTCGCGCCGCAACCGGCACCGACAGCAATGCATCGGGCGATCCCGAGAAGACCAAGCAGGATCTCGACCAGCTCAAGGAACGGCTTCCTCAGATGACTCCCGAAGAGCGCGAGGCGCTGGCCGGAGAGCTGTCAGAGATGGACAGCACTGCCCGACAGGCGGGAGCGAACGCTCAATCAGCGCTCGCGGACGCTGTGCGTGCCGTCCGGTCAGGCGACACCCAGGCCGCGTCCGACGCGCTCGACCGGCTCGGCGAGGCACTGCAGCGCGGGCAGGAACAGGTCAACACGAATCGTGACCTCGCCCAGGCGGCGGGTGACCTCCAGCAGGCCAGACGGGATCTTGCCCAAGCCGGCCAGCAGGGTCAGGGTCAGGGTCAGCAGGGTCAGGGTCAGCAGGGTCAGGGTCAAGGCCAGGGTCAAGGCCAGGGTCAAGGCCAGGGTCAAGGCCAGGGTCAAGGCCAGGGTCAAGGCCAGGGTCAAGGCCAGGGTCAAGGCCAGGGTCAGGGTCAGGGTCAAGGCCAGGGTCAGGGTCAGGGTCAGGGCCAGGGTCAAGGCCAGGGTCAGGGTCAGGGTCAGGGTCAGGGTCAGGGCCAGGGCCAGGGCCAGGGCCAGGGCAGTCTCGGTGGTGGCGGCTCGAACGCCCGCTACCTGGGCAGCGGCAACGGCGGCAACAGTGGCTTCAGTGGCCCTACGGCCGGCAACAACCAGTTCGGCACCGGCGATGAGGATCCGATCTTCGCGGACTTCGATCGCCTCGGGAACCCGGGCGACCCGTCGTACATCGCCGGTCAGGGCGGGGACGGTCAGACCCAGCAGGGCCAGGGCCAGGGTCAGGGCACCAACAACCAGTCGATCGTGCCCTACAGCAACGTCTACCAGGACTTCTATGACTTTGCGATCACCAGTCTTGATCGCAGCTACGTGCCGCTCGACGTCAAGGACTACGTGCGCGACTACTTCTCGTCGCTCAACCCGACGCAGTAGCAGGTCGCACAAGAGAGCCAGGAGGACTTGATGGCGCAACCCACGCTCGAGCGGACGGCCGCCAACGAGCTATCCGTGGAAGAGTTCTCCGACCGCGCGCGAGCGATCGAGTCGGAGGTCAAGTCGGTCATCGTCGGTCGGGACGCGCTCGTCCGGCAGACGCTGATCTGCCTGATTGCCAATGGCCACGCGTTGCTCGAAGGCGTGCCCGGACTGGGCAAGACGATGCTCGTCCGGACGTTCGCCGACGTGCTCGATTGCACGTTCAATCGCATCCAGTTCACGCCGGACCTGATGCCCGCCGACATCATCGGCACCAACGTCCTGGTCGAGCAGGATGGACAGCGGATCTTCCGCTTCCAGCCAGGCCCGGTCTTCGCCAACCTGCTCCTCGCCGACGAGATCAACCGCGCCACGCCCAAGACGCAGTCGGCGCTCCTCGAGGCGATGCAGGAGCAGCAGGTGTCGGTCGCGCGTGAGCGCCACCTGCTCGAGCCGCCATTCTTCGTCCTGGCCACTCAGAACCCGCTCGAGATGGAGGGCACTTATCCCCTCCCCGAGGCTCAGCTCGACCGGTTCCTCTTCAAGCTCTGGGTGCCCTTCCCGTCCGAAGAGGACCTGGTCGAGATCATGGAGCGGACCACTGGCGCGAAGACGCCGCGGGCGAAGGCCGCAGCCAACGCCAAGGAGATCGTGCAGATGCAGCGCCTCGCGCGCAGCGTCCCGATCGCGCCGCACGTTACGGCCTACGCGGTGTCGGTCCTCGCTGCCACGCACCCGGAGGCCCCGCGTGCCCCTGCGCTCGTCAAGGAATACGTCCGTTACGGCGGCTCGCCGCGCGGCGCTCAGGCGCTCGTGCTCGCCGGCAAGATCCATGCCCTGCTCGATGGCCGCTACAACGTCGCCACCGACGATGTGCGCGCCGTCGCGATGCCTGCGCTCCGCCACCGCGTGATCCGCAATTTCGAGGGAGAGGCCGAAGGGATCACCAGCGACGCGATCGTTCGCTCGGTGCTCGATGCGGTGCCTGCGCCGTCGGTCGACTGACCATCGTGGAAGTCCACGTGACTATCAGGACAGAACGAGCGGGCTCCCTCACAACAGCGCTATCGGACGGGGCACTCTTATGCGTGCTCCCGACTGGGAGGCATGGGCTCGGCGCAGCGGACGGACGATCGGGTCGCGCTGGCGATCGGCCTGAGCACCGTCCCGATGTTTGTCTCCGCCCGCTTTCCCAGGCAGTTAGAGCTCGTCCCTCCGATAGTGCTGGAGTGCCGTCCGCCCTATGGCCGGTGGCGAAGTGAAGCGCGACCTGCTGCCGTCCGCGGTCGACCCGACCGTCTTCGACGAGTACTTCCTGCGCCAGCTCGAACGCCTGATGCTGGTCACGAAGAAGTCCGTCCACGGCGGGATGAAGGGCGTCCGGCGCAGTGTCAAGCGCGGTCAATCGGTCGAGTTCACCGACTACCGCAACTACACCCTCGGCGACGACCTCCGCGCTCTCGACTGGAACCTGTACGCCCGTCTCGAGAAGCTCTTCATCAAGCTGTTCATCGAGGAGGAGGACGTCAACGTCCACATCTTGCTCGATGCCTCGGGGTCGATGGATGGCGGCTCCCCAGACAAGCTGCTGTTCGGCAAACGTGCGGCGGCCGCCCTTGCCTACGTCGGTCTCGCCTCGTACGACCGCATCAGCATGGCCGTGCTGCAGGGCAAGGTTGCGCGTCGCTTCGCGCCCGTGCGCGGCACCGGCCGCGTATTCCAGGTCCTGACCGACCTATCGGGCGTCAAGGCGTCTGCCGGTCCGACCGATCTCGCGTCTGCCTGCCGGCACTATGCCGCGCAGATCACGCAGCGCGGGCCGCTCATCCTGATCAGTGATCTCTTCGATGAGAACGCAGAGCGGGCGATCTCCGAGCTCGCAGGCAGCCGCTGCGAGGTGGCCGTACTGCACACCCTCTCGTCCGATGAGCTTGACCCGCCGCTGGAGGGCGACCTGCGCCTCGTCGACCGAGAGACGGGCGACGCTGTCAACGTGACCGCCGATCTCTTCACGCTGGACTCGTACCGTGCCCGGCTCGCCGCCTGGCAGGCGCGCCTCGACGATGTCTCGAGCAAGCGTCGTGTCGCCTACCTGCCCACGCCCACCACCATGCCGCTGGCCGACCTAGTCTTTGCCGAGCTTCGTCGCCGGCAGGTCGTCGCGGCCTAGGGCGCGGGAGGGCAAGCGGTCGCCGTGGGATTCCTCGCGCCGCTGGCGCTCATCGGCCTTCTATCGGTGCCGATCATCGTCACCTTCTACATGCTCAGGCTGCGCCGTCCCGAGAGGCCGGTCAGCAGCACATTCCTCTGGCAGCAGCTCGTCCGCGACGTCGAGGCCAACGCGCCCTGGCAGCGCCTGCGCCGCTCCCTACTGCTCATCCGTCAACTCTTCCTGGCGATCTTGTTCGCGTTCCTGGTGGCGCGCCCGTTCAGCGAGCACCCGGCCGGCCTCGCGCGCGACCTGGTGCTGGTGATAGACGCGTCCGCGAGCATGAGCTCGACCGACGAGTTCCCCGACCGGCTGACGGCCGCCAAGCGGGTCGCGCTCGAGCAGATGGC